>JAUVAY010000023.1 GCA_030591505.1 Flavobacteriales bacterium
ATACAAATACTCTCTGCTTTAGTACTTATTTATACAGGAACCTTTATTCAGCTGTTCGACACAATGAGTCTGAATTATTTAATTACGATAGTGTGGGTAGTTGGTATAATGAATTCTATTAATATGCTCGATAATATGGACGCGATCACATCGTTAATATCTATTATCGTAATACTTTCTACCTTAATATTGATGTATCTTACAGGAAATCATTATAATATTTATTTTTTCACTTTGCTTGGTGTTTTAGCCTCGCTTATCGGATTTTTGTTTTTTAATTGGAATCCTTCAAAATTATTTATGGGTGATACAGGAAGTCAATTCCTTGGTTTATTTCTTGCCTTTATAGGAATTAAATTCTTTTGGAATGCGGATGGGATGATTATGCAAAATCCTATTCTCGATAAGTTTATTCTTATCATGGCACTATTTGCTATTCCACTTATTGATACGATCATCGTTACGGTAAATAGAATTCTTAGAAAGCAATCACCGATGATAGGAGGTAAAGATCATACCACACACTCACTTGTTTTTATTGGCTTTTCAGATCGGCAAGTAGCGTTTTTTTTATCAAGTGCTGCAGCTCTTTTTTCCATTCTTGCTATTTTTGGAATTGGAATTCAAAAAGAAATGAGTGTTGAATTAGAAGTGATCATAACGAGTTTGTTTTTCTCATTGCTTTTTACGATGTTTTACTTAAATAGAAGGCTGTTAAGGTCTATGACTTGATATGAAAGAAGGGGTACTTAGAATAGCGTTGTTTTTATTGGTAGTACTTGTGGCTACATTTACATTTAAATATTTCACATTTTCTACATCTACGGATGATGAGAAGAAGAAAGATTATTATCAAAACTATGTGAGTGATCATTATAAAGTATTTGCCTTGGAATTACCTGATACCATGGATTTTGTTGGTGAAGAAGTTCCGCTTAGTATGAACGATGTTAAAGAACGACTCGATAGAGAAATGTTGGTCAATGTATATTGGCAGTCCCAAACATTATTGTTTTATAAGCGAGCCAATAAATACTTTCCCACAATAGAACCTATATTAAAGGAGAATGGAGTTCCGGATGATTTTAAATATTTGGCGTTGACGGAGAGTGGATTGGCAAATGTGGTTTCACCGGCAGGCGCAACAGGTTACTGGCAATTTCTCAAAAAGACGGGAATAGAATATGGATTGGAAGTGAATGGTGAAGTTGATGAACGTTACCACCTTGAAAAAGCTACGCTTGCTTTTTGTAAATATATGAATGATGCTCATGAAAAATTTAATAGCTGGACGCTTGCAGCTGCTTCATATAATATGGGTATGGGTGGATTGAATAATCAGATCACACGACAAAAGGCTTCAAATTATTATGATCTTTTATTAAATGAAGAAACAGGGAGGTATGTATTTAGAATTCTTGCAGTGAAGGAAATATTATCTAACCCTACTAACTATGGTTTTTACTTTCGTCCTCAAGACCTATACGCACCAGATTCTTATCGTATAATTGAGGTTGATCATAAGATCGATAATCTTGCTGATTTTGCTTTCGAAAATGGAATCAACTACAAAATACTTAAGTTATTAAATCCGTGGCTACGAGATGTTCAGCTTACTAATAGCAAAGGAAAAAATTACCAGATCAAAATTCCAACGGAAGGTTATTACTCGATTACTCAACAAGATAGTATTCATTAAAACAGGAGAGAGGAATGGGGATGAATTACGAGTATGAGCCTTCGGCAATAGAAATTTCAGGCGCCCGTGAGCATAATTTAAAGAATATCGATATCAGTATTCCCCGGGATCAGTTAGTTGTAATTACAGGCTTAAGCGGAAGTGGGAAATCATCGCTTGCTTTTGATACGATATATGCTGAAGGACAACGACGCTACCTTGAAACATTATCTGCCTATGCACGTCAATTCCTTGGAGGGCTCGAGCGCCCTGATGTGGATCAAATAAGTGGATTGAGTCCAGTAGTTTCCATCGATCAGAAAACAATTTCCCGAAACCCCCGGTCTACTGTGGGTACGATCACCGAGATCTATGACTTCATGCGTCTGCTATATAGTAGAGCGGCTATTGCCTATTCCTACAAGACAGGAGAGAAAATGGTAAAGTACAGTAGTCGACAGATCCTTGAACAAATTGAAAAGGAATACGCTGGTAAAAAGGTAATGATCTTATCTCCATTAGTAAAAGGAAGAAAAGGACATTATCGTGAGCTGTTCAGGCAGATCCTTCGACAAGGTTTTATACGCGCACGTGTCGATGGTGAGGTGGTTGAGTTATTAGATGGGTATAAATTAGATCGCTATGTAAGGCATGATATCGAAACAGTGATCGATCGCCTGGTAGTAAATAAACCTTCTCATGTTCGCTTAAAAGAATCCCTTGATATAGGATTGAAAACAGGAAAGGGAATAATTATGATACTGGATGTTGAGTCTAATACTGTAAAGCATTATAGCAAAAATTTAATGTGCCCTACAAGCGGAATAGCTTATGATGATCCAGAGCCCAATTTATTTTCTTTTAACTCACCTTACGGTTCTTGTCCTAATTGCAATGGTCTTGGGGAAGTAAGTGAATTGGATTATGGAAAGATTATCCCGGACCGCAGTGTGTCTGTGAAAAATGGTGGAATAAGCCCTTTAGGAAAGTATAAGAACACACGAATATTTAGACAAATTGAAGCGCTTTTGAAAAAAGAAGGACTTAGTATTGAAGATCCAATTTCAAAAATTCCTGAAGTACTTATTCATACTTTAATAAATGGAAGTGATGAATATGTTTCTGTGAATAGTGATATTGGAGTCAATGAACTTTCCTTGCCCTACGAAGGGGTGTCAGAATATTTGAGCAAGCAATTTTTAGATAAACCGAGTCCTTCTATCCAACGTTGGATAGAGGGTTTTTCGAATAAAGTAATCTGTCCGGAATGTGAAGGATCAAGGTTGAAAAAACAGTCTTCCTTTTTTCGTATTGATGGAAAGAATATTCATGAATTGTCCTCTATGACGATCTCAGACCTATCGCAGTTTTTTAAACGCTTGCCGAAGAAACTGGATGATCGTCAGAAAATAATCGCAAAGGAAGTTGTAAAAGAGATAAGTGATCGATTGGTGTTTTTAGATGATGTAGGACTTAATTATCTTCAGATTTCCAGATCAGCTCGAACGCTTAGCGGAGGGGAAGCTCAACGGATTAGATTGGCTACGCAGATAGCTTCTCAATTGGTGGGAGTGTTATATATTCTTGATGAGCCATCCATAGGACTGCATCAGCGGGATAATGAACGATTGATCTTAAGTCTTAAAAAAATTCGGGATGCAGGGAATTCAGTGATCGTTGTTGAGCACGATAAGGACATGATAATGTCGGCAGATTATGTTATAGATCTTGGCCCAGGTGCCGGATTGCATGGAGGCGAGATCATTACAGCCGGAAAACCGGAGGAGCTAAAGAATGAAAATTCTTTGACGGCGCAGTATATTCATGGAGTAAAGAAAATAGAGATTCCTGCTAAACGAAGGAAGGGTAATGGTTTTTTTATTCGCTTGGAAGGGGCAAAAGGACATAACCTTAAAAACGTTAATGTTGATTTCCCTTTGGGTAAATTTATTTGTGTTACGGGAGTATCAGGGTCGGGAAAGTCATCATTGATCAATCAGACTTTGTATCCAATACTTCATAATCATTATTATAAAGCAAATAGAAAAATACTTCCTTATTCTAAGATCGAAGGACTTAAAAATATTGATAAGGTGATAGAGATCGACCAGTCACCAATTGGTAGAACACCCAGATCAAATCCTGCAACTTATACCGGGATGTTCACTGAAATAAGAAATTTATTTGCGATGACTCCCGAAGCGAAGATTCGGGGCTATAAACCAGGAAGGTTTTCTTTTAATGTAAAAGGAGGGAGATGCGAAACCTGTAAAGGTGCTGGTTTACGTGTGATAGAAATGAATTTCCTTCCGGATGTTTATGTTCATTGCGAAACATGTCAGGCAAAAAGGTACAATAGAGAAACGCTGGAAGTTCGTTTTAAAGGGAAATCGATCTCCGACTGTTTGGATATGACTATAGAACAGGGAGTGGGTTTCTTTAAAGACATTCCAAAGATCTATCAGAAATTAAAGACATTGGAAGATGTTGGTCTTGGTTATGTGACCTTAGGACAACAATCAACAACATTGTCGGGAGGGGAAGCACAACGAGTAAAATTGGCTAGTGAATTAGCAAAAAGGAGCACTGGAAGTACTTTTTATATTCTTGATGAACCAACAACAGGATTGCATTTTGAAGACATAAGGCACTTAATTGCGGTATTAGACCGTTTAGTGAATCAAGGAAATACGGTGCTTGTTATAGAGCATAACATGGATATTATTAAAGTAGCCGATCATATTATTGACTTAGGGCCTGAGGGAGGAAATGAAGGAGGATACATCCTTATGGAAGGAACGCCAGAAAAATTAACCAAGATCAAGGAAAGTTATACTTCCTTATATTTAAAAAAAGAATTATAAAAGAATAAGAATGACTGAAGGAGAAAAAAAGATCAGCAGCAAGTTTCGTCATAAAAGTTGGAATGAAGTTAAAACAAACGATAGTTGGGCAATATTTAAAATTATGTCGGAGTTTGTTGATGGATTTGAAAAAATGTCAAAGATTGGGCCCTGTGTTTCAATTTTTGGTTCAGCAAGAACGAAAGAAGATAATGAGTACTATAAATTGGCAGAGGAAATAGCCTATAAGATCACTAAAAACGGATACGGTGTAATTACGGGTGGTGGACCAGGAATTATGGAAGCGGGTAACAAAGGGGCTACGCGAGCAGGTGGTGCATCTGTAGGCTTGAATATAGACCTTCCTCATGAACAAAGCTCTAACCCTTATATTGATTTCGATAAGAATATTGATTTCGACTATTTTTTTGTTAGAAAGGTGATGTTCGTAAAGTATGCACAAGCATTTGTTGTGTTGCCTGGTGGATTTGGAACCCTTGATGAATTATTTGAATCCATAACACTAATACAGACTAATAAGATTGGGAAGTTTCCAATCATTCTTGTAGGAAGTGAATTTTGGACAGGTTTGCTTGAGTGGGTTCAATCCACTCTTCATACGGGATTCCATACTATATCTGAAGAGGATTTTGCACTTTTTAAGATCGTTGACACAGCAGAAGAAGTAGTTTCTATTATTAATGAGTTTTATACTACCTATTCACTTAAACCAAATTTTTAAGGAAAAACTTATCGACCACTTTAAACAAATTTCTGTTTATAAGTAAGCACTTGCCTCCCTAAATTTCTGTCATTATTCGGATAGATTTGTTAATGTCACTTATGTGATAGACTAATTCTACCTGATTATGATCAAATACCTATTGTTTCTCATTAGCACTAGCGCAATTATGATGCTGAATGTGTTTGTTTTTGAGGATGTTGAAATTTCACATAATATACCTGATTACTTAATTGCAGGAAGTTCTTACGATGTGGACATTACTATTCAAAAAGGAGAAATTACGGGTTTTGCTAAATTTCAAATGGAAGTTCCAGATGGTATTGAGGTGAAATCAGTAGAAATAAATAACTCATCTTTTACTTTTAGTGATGGTGTAGTAAAGAATATCTGGATGACCATTCCAACAACTTCTGAAATAATTCTCTCTTATAAGTTTAATGTTGCTCCTAATTATCAAGGTACAGGAACTGTAAAAGCACAGTTTGTTTATATAAAGGAAAATGAGCGATACTCTGTAGGTATGAATGACCATAATGTGACTGTTGGAGAGGATGGTGGAGAAGCAGTGCTTGTGAGTGAAGGTGATGCGGGTTTTGTTCCCGAAAAGGTAAAAGCGTATCGAAGCGTAAAAGAAATTAACCCATCTGAGTTTGAAATTAAAATTAGAGTCGAAAAAGATGGATTGGAAGGCTTTGCTAAAATACAAGATGAATTGCCCGAAGGCTTTACTGCGCAATTATTGAATGATGGTGAAAGTGTCTTTTCTATCGTTGAGAATAAAATCAAGTTTATATGGTTTAATGTGCCGGCTGCGGATGTGATTGAGGTGAGTTATATGCTTAAAACAAATGGCGACATAATAGAAGGAACTAACCTTGTTGGTACCTTTAACTTTATTTATAAGGATGATGCGCGTTTTATTGATCTGCCTGTTGAAGACCTGATAGCAGAAGATCTTCCAGTTTTAGTAGCTGAAGAAGAAACGCCGGAAGTTATTGTTGAACCCGTATTAGTAGTAGAAGAAAAAGAAGAAGCGCCTGTTGTTGTAGTTGAACCAGTAAGTAAAAATGTTGTTGAGATTCCAGAGCCACAAGGTGATGTATTTTATAGAGTGCAATTGGCGGCAGGTAAGAGAAATGTGAAAGTAACCTACCTGAAAAATAAATTTAAGTTCAGGGGAGATATCTTTTTAGAAAACCATAAAGGATGGTATAAATATACGACCGGAAATTATGATAAATATGTTTTAGCTCGCAATAGAAGGGAAGATATTAAATCTGCCTATAACTTTAGAGGTCCTTTTGTTACTGCATATAATGCTGGCGAAAGAATCACGGTACAAGAAGCTTTGCTTATTACCAAACAAAAATGGGTTAAATAAGTATACTAAACTGGATATAAAAAACAGTTGGATGCAAATTGATTTATGAAAGGACTATTACTAACCATAGCTACACTAATTTTATCGCTTCAAATCCTTTCTGCTCAGCAAGATAGTCTACTCTTAGACTCTGCTAGTGAGCAGATTAATATTGAAGGATTGCAGATTCGACCCTATGTTAGTTTTGGCGCAGGGCCTATGACTTATTTCGGTGATATGTATCGTTATCCTGGGTCTAATGCTGTGATGGGAAATTGGGGGATTAATTTGGGTTTTGGTGTTCAGGCTACCGATTATTTAAATGTTGAATTATTCTATAATAGCGGAACGATCTCTTTTTCTGAAAATACAATTAATAGACATGTCAATTTTCAATCCCGGATCAGGTCGGGAGGATTGTTGTTTATTTATAATTTTGAAAACTTTTTTAAGCAGACTCCTCAGTTGCATCCATTATTGATTTTAGGAGTTTCAAATGTTGAATTCAATTCTAAGACAGATCTTATAAGTGCCGATGGCAGTAATTATAACTACTGGTCGGATGGAAGTATTCGGAACTTCCCTGAAGATCATATTTTTGCTGATTTTGCTACTGAACTTGTTATGGATAATGAGTATGAGACCGACCTGAGAAGTGTAAGCAGTGAGGAATTGGGCCATTATTCTTTAAATTCTCTTGCAATTCCGCTAGGTATTGGAGCGGATATTAGCCTTGACTATGGGTTTTCTTTGCGCATAACATCGATGATGAATTTTACATTCACTGATAATATAGATGGGATTTCAAGTGCAAATTCCGGAATTAGGAATGGGGATTCTAAAAATGATAGATATTTATATACTTCCGTTACATTAAGCTATGATCTAGCCACTTTTAAAGAATTAAAAGATGGATACGGTGGCTTGTATGAAGGGGACACAGATGATGAAGATGGTGACGGTGTATTTGATATTTCAGATGATTGTCCATTTACCCCTGAAGATGTTGTGGTTGATGAATTTGGTTGTCCGCTTGATGGAGATGGTGATCATGTTCCTGATTATAAAGATATGGAACTGGATTCTCCTGAAGGAAGTATTGTAGATACAAGTGGGGTTGCTTATAACGATGACGATTTTTATGAGATGTATTTGAGTTATATGGATACTCTCGGTGATCCTTCCAACATTATAAAAACAGTATACATAAGCAATGAAAAACCGCAGAACCAACATCGCTCTGACCGCCTTAAAGAGGAATATTATTCTGTTCAGGTTGCATCATCAGGAGAAGACTTAAGTATTGAACAAATTGGAAAGATCTTAAGTATCTCTAATGTGCAAGTTGTAAATGATACAGATGAAACCTATTATTTAGTAGGAAAATATGAAGCATTGGAATTTGCGGTAGAACAAAAAATTCTATTGGATGTGAATGGAATAGATGGGGAAGTGGTTGGATTTGCAAATAATGAAATGAAAGAAGTTAATGAGGAAGCACAAGCAATTGAAAAAGAATACCGTTTGGAAGGTGGATTTGGTAATGGCGAATCTTTGATCTCCAAAAATGTAATTTACCGTGTTCAGATCGGAGCGTTTAATAATCCACTTTCAAGGAATGTGTTTGACGGAGTAAATGATCTTATCGTTCTTTCTGGAGAAGATGGGTTAACCCGTTATCTAACAGGATCTTATTCTACAATTGAAAAAGCTGCAAGTAGAAAAATTGATGTCTTACTCGATGGTTTCGAAGGTTCCTTTATTGTTGCATATAAAAATGGAAAACGAATCAGTCTGGAGGAAGCAGGTGTGCAAACAGAAGAAGTTGATGACATCCCTCAAAATAGTATGGATAA
This sequence comes from Flavobacteriales bacterium, assembly GCA_030591505.1. Classification (GTDB taxonomy): domain Bacteria; phylum Bacteroidota; class Bacteroidia; order Flavobacteriales_D; family JAHECK01; genus JAHECK01. Next base: position 8,483 of record JAUVAY010000023.1, read on the forward strand.
GAGTTTAGTTCGGTTTAAAGTTCAGATAGGTGCCTACGAAGAGCACATACCTGCTGATGTAATGGATACGTTCATTTCTATTGGAGACGTTAAAACGGTACGACAAGGTGGATTGACAAGGTACTTGGTAGGAGATTACTCAACGATGGATGAAGCAGAAAGAAGAAAAGAAGCATTGCTTGCAGACGGAATTGATGCTTTTGTTGTTGGATCATTTAATGATAAGATAATCTCTGTTCAAGAAGCGAATGAGATCCTAAATAAATAATATTGTAGTAGAGACGCGATGCATTGCGTCTCTACTTTGAATTCCTTCGTCTCAATACTTTCAATTCATTTCTACTAAAATCAGAATTACTATTATAAGGAGTATGTCTTTTTATTATGTTCGATGATTTTACCAATAAAAAAGGCTCGACGGTAATCGCCAAGCCTTTTCAATTGGTTTATAGATTTTCTTAACTAAGATCCATATTATCAAGTACTGCTAATACTTCTCTTACATGCCCTGAAGATGTCTCTAACATCTCTTTTTCTTCTGCGTTAAGATCTAATTCAATTATTTTTTCAATTCCATTCTTACCTAGAATAACAGGTACGCCTAAGTAAATATCTTTTTGATCATACTCACCTTGTAACCAAGCGCAAACTGGGAATACACGACGTTGATCTCTAACGATAGCTTCAACCATTTGTGCTGCAGCAGCTCCTGGAGCATACCATGCTGAAGTACCCAATAAATTAACAATCTCTCCACCACCTTTTTTGGTGCGATCAACAATTGCATTTAATTTATCTTCAGTAATCAATTCAGTTACCGGAATACCACCTACAGTAGTATAGCGAGGTAATGGAACCATCGTGTCACCATGCCCACCCATCAATACAGCTTGAATATCTTTAGGAGAAATATTTAATTCTTCAGCTAAAAACGCTCTGTATCTTGCAGTATCAAGGATGCCTGCCATTCCAAATACTCTGGTAGAAGGAACTTTTGCTGTCAAGTAAGCAGCATAAGTCATAACATCTAATGGATTAGATACGATAATGATCACAGCATCAGGAGAATGTTTTACAATATTCTCAGTTACCATTTTCACGATCTTAGCATTCGTAGAAATAAGGTCATCTCTACTCATACCCGGTTTTCTAGGAAGTCCGGAAGTGATTACAACAACATCCGATCCTGCTGTTTTTGTATAATCATTAGTAGAACCGATCGTTCTTGAATCGTATAAATTTATAGGAGAGGTCTGCCAAATATCCAAGGCCTTACCTTCAGCTACACCTTCCTTAATATCCAATAAAACTATTTCACTGGCTAATTCTTTATGAGCGCAAACATTTGCACAGGTTGCTCCAACGTTTCCTGCTCCAACTACAGTTATTTTCATTATGTTATTTGTTTTGAATTATAAGCGCATAAAGGTAGGAAGAAAAGTTCTTCTCAGTATGATTTTAATCACGGAATATTATTAAATGAAGCAAGTGATTATTCTATAGCACTTGATTAAAACGGAATAGTTTTTTTTGACTTAAATATCAAGTCACCTTCATTTTTTAATTAACGATTGTATATTTAGCAAATCAAAGTAAATCTATTGGCAACCTATAAGGAAAGCAATCGTTAAGATGTTGAATTCTGAAAGCGAAGACATAAAAAAAATTAAATTAAAATCGATTATCGAAGGTTGCTTGCGGAATGATAACAAAAGCCAATATCAATTGTATAAACTGTATTACAGCAATATGACAAATGTTTGTTTACGCTACGCAAAGGATAGAGAGGAGGCAAACGACTTTGTTCAGGAAGGGTTTATTAAACTTTTTAATAATCTGGCTAGATATGAGTTTAAAGGGTCTTTTGAAGGATGGATGCGTAGGATTTTTGTGAATAATGCAATTGATAATATTAGAAGGAAGAAGAAAAATCATCTTCTTATTGGTGAAGACGAAAAACTTGATGCTTTTTCGGAGAAGCAGATGGATGTATTAGATGGAGAAGCAGAGTTGGATCCGAAATTGGTGGTGGAGGCGATACAAAAACTAACACCGGCTTATAAAGCTGTTTTTAGCTTGTATGTGATTGAAGAGTATTCGCACAAAGAAGTAGCAGAAATGCTTAATATTAGTGTAGGTACCTCGAAATCAAACCTAGCAAAAGCCAAACAGAATTTAAGAAAGATATTAAAAGACGCTTACGACAAAACCTATGGATAAGTCTAAACTATTTGATCAGAAGATCCGTGATGCGGTCAATAAGTACGAAGTTCCCTTCGATGACTCAGCGTGGAAGAATATTGAGAGTAAGATCAATGTTCAACCCAAAGCAAAAATCATTAATTGGAAAGCATGGCTTATTTCAACAGCCGCAGCTGCAGCATTGCTAGTTGGCTATTTTGTAATGAATCCATCTTCTGATGAGATAACAGGGCATGCTGAAAAACAAAAAACTGAAGTAATTAAACCAATTGAAAGAGAAAAGATCCCTGATAACGATAATTCTATAGTTGATGAAAGCAGTAACTCAGAAGGAGAAGAAGAAAATGAATTATTGAATGAGGAAGAAGAAATAAATAGCAGACCTGAAAGATTGCCATTAATTGAAGATGAGAGTTCATTAATACAGAGTAACATTGATGTTGCGAAAGTGGAAGATTCCAAAGAGGAGATAAATAATCAAGAATTTCAATTGGATAATAATGATGATACTGAATCAAGTACTGAACAGTTAGCGTTAAGCGTTAATATTAATAAAGAGGTCCTTTGTGAAAATGAACAAGTAAGATTAGTTATTAGCAGATGCAATATTCCCGTTGAATTGTCATGGGATTTTGGTGATGGTGAATTGGCTGAAGGATCAACAGTTTCACATGTTTATGAAGAAGCAGGCAGCTATCAGATCAAAATGACAGCACGTTCTGTTCTTGATGAAGAATTAATAAGTACTGAGAATTATTCAATTGTAGTTAATCCAAGTCCACAAGCTGAATTTGATATTGATAAAAGTGAGAATATGGCTGCCTATCCTGAGGTAACTTTTTCTTCATTAAGTGAGCAGGTAAGTGACATCGAATGGAAATTTGCAGGCAAAAGTGTACAAAACGCTTCAGTTGTAGATAAGCTATACCGCAAAAAAGGAAGCTATTCCATTGGCTTGATCGTTAAAAACCAATTTCAATGTTCTGATACATTGTATCGTAACTTGGTGATTCAACATGATTTCAATCTATTAGCACCCAATGCTTTTTCTCCAAATGGAGACGGTATTAATGATACTTTTATTCCACAAGCATTGCCATATTTAAATCAAGGCTTTACCTTACAGGTTTTTGAACCTAAAACAGGGCAATTGATATTTGAAAGCAGTGACTTTACAATTCCTTGGAATGGAAATATTATGAATAATGGAAATAAAATGGCTGATGGCGCTTATGCCTGGTCTGTTATAACCGATGATGGGTCTGTATATAAAGGAACCATATTAATTACCACTGAATAATTAGCAAAGATACTTTATACTATGAATAGCAATTATACCTCAATGATAAGACCTACTTTTTTACCCTCCATCTTAAGTTTTCTGTTTGTAATGTTGATGAGTGTTTCATCTTTTGCGCAATTAGAAGTAATTATGAATGCTGGCAGCAATGGGATAACCTATGTAGGTTGCTCGGGTGTTCTTTTTGATAGTGGAGGAAATGGACCGGCAGAATACGGTAATAATGAAAACACGACGGTTACGATCTGTCCGGATATTCCCGGAGAACTGATGACCCTTCAATGGAATTTATTCGATTTAAGTACAGTTGATGATAATCCGGATCCGAATGAGCAAAATTTAGATTACATGTTGATTTGGGATGCAGATAACTCTTCCGGCCCTCCTACTTTGGGCTCCTATTCTGGAAATACAATTGCTAATAATATTGTTTCTGCAACATCAATGAATCCATCGGGTTGTTTAACGGTTCAATTTGTTTCAAATACTAATGGGACAGGTCAATATGCTGCTATGATTACATGCGCAACGCCTTGTCAGCCACCTACATCTGTAGGTGAGATCTTAAATGCTGACAATGCTGCAGGAGATAGTATAGCAGCTTGCGTTGGTGAAACCATCGATTTTTCAGGTTATGGTTTACCGCAAGATGGATTTACAATATCCAATTTATACTGGGATTTTGGTGATGGAACGGATGATAATACAAACAGTGGAAATGTTTCGCATGCGTATGCCGAACCGGGTCATTATGTTGTTGAGCTTTTTGTTACAGATGATAATGATTGCAGTAATATTAACTTATTAAGTTTAGGTGTTTTTATTTCTACCTACCCTACTTTCGATCCTTTTTCCGGTGATACGACTGTCTGTTTAATGAATGGGCAATTTAGCCTATATGCCTATCCTGATGAATATTCTCAAACCTGGGTAGATTCTCCATTGTCAATATATGTAGAAGACAATTGTATGTCTGATGACGTAGGGGTTTTGCAAGAAACGCCCATGTTTGTTACCGGTTTCCCTGCGGGTGAAACAATAGATGAACTATCAGATATGTTGAGCATTTGTGTGGATATAGAACACTCATTTATGGGGGACTTTGTTTTGGAAATAATGTGTCCTAATGGCCAGATAATGACCTTGCATCAGCAAGGAGGAGGAGGAACATCATTAGGAATTCCAGGTGAGAATCCTGATATAATTGATTGTGATGACCTCTCTACCTTTGGTGAACCCTGGACTTATTGTTTTACTCCAAGTGCTACCCAAACTTGGGTGGAAGCATCAGCTTCTGTTGCAACATTACCAGCTGGTGATTATGAGCCGATAGAATCTTTTGACGAATTGATCGGTTGTCCGATAAATGGAGTATGGACCTTATTGTTTACCGATCTTTGGGGTATCGATGATGGTTCCATTCCTAGTTTTGCAATCAATCTTGATCCTGATCTCTATCCCGACCTGATCTCTTTTACACCTATTATTGGAACACAAAATGATTCATCGTATTGGGATCCTTTAGGAGCAAATATTATTAATACCAGTGCCAACGGAAATGTGATAACAATAGATCCTACAGCTCAAGGAGAGTTCGATTATAATTTTGTGGTTGAAAATAATTTCGGTTGTTCTTTCGATTCTTCACTTACTGTTACTATCGTTGATTATCAAGTGGAAGCTTCCGTAGTGGGCGGTAACCCCGTGTTCTGTGATGGAACAGGAGCAATTACTGCTAATATAATAGGAAATCCTCCAGGATTATTCGTTTACGAATGGTCTCCTGATATTGGTTTAAGCAGTCCGAATCAAGCGACTACCAATGTAATTCTTTTTCAAGATACATTAACCTATACGGTTACTTCTTATCCTTTGGGTTTACCCGGTTGTGCCTCAACTGCTGAAGTTACTGTAATGTTAGATCCTTCTATTGATGCAGGTGATGATGCTACATTAAATGTATGTTGGAATTCAGGAATTTTAGTTTTATCTGAAGCTTATTTGAATGGAACACCTGATGCTAATGGAGTATGGACCAATGTAGCAGGAAATGTAGTGATGGATTTTGATCCGATTTTAGAAATCAATGAATTATTTACCTATACGATCACGAACCTTGCAACAGGTTGTTTTAAAACAGCAGAACTTTTAGTTGTTGTAAGCCCAATTGGTACACCTGCCTGTTGTTCTTTCGATCTTTACGATGATACCTTGTCGGCCTCATGTGCTGGTTATTCTGATGGTTATATTGAAGTATGGGTGGATGGCTTAGGAGAACCTGGACCTTTCGATTTTACGTTCATAGATCCGCTAGGAAACCCAAGTGTACTTAATCCATTGGATGACATGGTACCGGATACGATATTTAATTTACCGGCGGGAACCTACCAAGTTCAAGTAAGTACACCATTTCCTAATTACTGTCCTATTTATGATACGATAGTAGTTAATGAACCCGCTGCAATTCTTACTACACCATTTCCAGATACTAGTATATGTATAGGAGGTGTAGCAGCGATCAGCGCTTACGCAAGTGGCGGAAATGGTGGTTTTATCCATCATTGGACCACGCCGCAGGGAACGACTTTTGATACGAGCCCAAATGAGATTGTTAATATAGATACATTGACGGCAGATCCAACCGTATATATTGTGATCACTGAAGATTCGAATAATTGTTTATCAAATCCAAAGTATCCCGAAGTTGATATTTTCCCACCTATTTCAATCACCCTTCCTGCCGATACGCAGATCTGTGTGAATACTCCTTTGCTACTCCGACCAAGTAATGTGAGTGGTGGAGTATATACTACAGGAGATATGTACGATGTTTATGATTTCTTCTGGTTCGATGAAAATGGAATAGCCTTGGATGCTAATAGTGATAGTTTAAGTCTTATTCCTGCTGAAGAAGCATGGTATTATCTCTCGGTTATTGATACCTGTTCAACACCTATGAAAATGGATTCTATATATGTTCATTTTTATACCCAACCGAATACGATGTTTACAAGTGATACCATCAGTGGTTGTTATCCAACAGGAATTCAGTTTACAAATTTAACAGACCCGAACCTAACTGCAGGCTCAGTTTGGAATTTTGGAGATGGTGAAATGTCAACTGATCTTAACCCTTTTCATATTTATGAAGGACAAGGACTGTTTACTGTTACTTTAAATGTTGTTTCTCCGAATGGATGTTATGAAGACACTGTTATGACCGACTATATATTATCTAACGGTTATCCTCAAGCTGGTTTTGCATTCTCACCTGCACATCCAACCATGTTGAATTCAGAAGTGAGCTTTACAAACCTCAGTTATAATAATGAAGTTAATTATTGGGAATTCTATCAGGGTGATCCAAATATGGGGACCTCAGATGAAGAAAACCCAGTGTTTTATTTCCCTGATAATACTCCGGGAATTTACCCTGTTTATCTAGAGGTTAGTAATAATACTAATTGTGTTCATGATACAATAGTTTATGTACAGGTATTCGAAGACTTCCTAATTTTTGTACCCAATTCCTTTACTCCTGATGGTGATGGTTATAATGACTATTTCGGACCAAAAGGAACGGATCTAAATGCCAACGATTATTCTATGAAGATCTATGATCGATGGGGTAAGTTGGTTTTTGAAACGACTGATCTGAATAGACAGTGGAATGGAGCCGATATGAACGGAGATTATTATGTACCAACCGGTGTTTATGTTTACCGTATTGTTGTTCGGTCAGAATCAACCTACGAAAAGAAAGAACTAGGTGGTAATGTTACAGTTATTCGATAATTATTGAAGGATAATAGAATTATGAAAAAACTAAGATCGTTTTTAATTGCAATTGTATTAATGTTCGGGTTCGGAGCAAATACAATGGTCGCTCAAGTATATAACATTGCTACATTGAATGATAGTACAGTTTCTACATGTGGTGGCGTATTTACCGATTCAGACGCAATAGATGATGATATCTATGACCAATGGGATGAATATATGGTAACATTTTGTGCTGGTAATCCTGGAGAGTGTCTGCAACTTGACTTTACCCAATTTGATGTTCCCGATGGAGGTGATTGGCTATATATATGGGACGGAAGTGATACAACTTCAGGAACGTATATAGGTAGATTTAATAATCCTTTTGGGAATAATGCAAATAACCTAATGTCAATTTATCCATCTGGATTTCAATCAACATCTGGATGTATGACTTTTGTGTTTATCTCTGATGGTGATTTTATAGTGGGAAGTGGTTGGAGTGCTATTTTAACGTGTACACCTGACTGTCCAACTTGCTATGATGGAATACAAAATGGAATGGAATTGGATATTGATTGTGGAGGAGTTTGTGAAGCATGTCCGGAGCCAATTAATATTGCAGATGGTGGTACTTTTTCTACCTGTGGAAATATTTTTGTAGATAGTGGTGGATTGGATGATGATTATGAAAATAATGAGGATTATGTGGTATCTATATGTTCGGATAACCCAAACCCAAATTTTTGTCTGCAATTAAGCTTTTTACAATATAACCTTGGTTGGGGTGATGATCTTTATATTTACGATGGACCATCAACTGCCTATGCGCTGATAGGAAGTTATTCCAATGGTGCCGCTCCAGGAATAATAGTCGCGAGTGGACAATGTTTGACTATTCGATTTGAATCAGGATTTTGGGGTACAAGTACGGGATGGGTTGCTAGTATAGAATGTGTTGAATGTGCCGCTGAACCAATTCCAACAATTGCTGATTGTTTAGGAGCATTGCCTATTTGTGGAATAACAGATACGATAGGATTTGCACCTTCAGGAGCAGGAAATTACTATGATGCTATTGCACCAAACCCTTGTACAGTTACCGATGCAAACGGTGTTTGGTATCTTTTTGATATCACTACTGCTGGAATACTTAACTTCAATTTAAATTCTTTACCAGTTAGTAATAATTATAATTGGGCTCTTTATAATATGACGGGTGTTGACTGTGAAACATTATCTACAGCACTACCAATAAGTTGTAATAGTTTTGCAGGAAGTGGTCCGACTGGAGTAAGCACGATCAATGGTGGAGTAGGAGTTTCAAATTCTCTGACAGCCTATAATGCGGACGTTGATGTATTAGCTGGGCAAACCTATGCTTTAATTATCTCTAGGGTAACTGGAGCTAGCGGTTTTGATCTTGATTTTAGTGCTTCTACAGCCGTAATTAGCGATAGCTATGAACCAGTGGTAGATAATATTGTACCAGGGTGCGCTAATAATGAGATCACTGTTACATTCTCCGAACAAGTTGTTTGTTCAACAATTTCTGAACTCGATTTCTTAGTAGTAGGTGCTACGACAACCTTTAATATTTTAAATGTTTCGAGTACTTGGTGTGATGAAGGTCTAGAAGGAGGAATAACATATGTTATGACCTTAGATGGCGTAATGAATGAAAATGAACCCTATGTATTCAGTATCAACAATGCTGATGGAGGAATTGAAGACCTATGTGGAAATGTAAATGATCTTGAATCTTTTCCTTTTACCACAGATGTTTCTTTAAGTTTGAATCTTGATATTACACCTTCCGATTGCGCAGATACACAGCCTACCGGTGAAGTTGCTATAATTGTAGAAGGAGGATTAGCACCTTTTTATCTCGAAATGTTGGGCCAATATGCTTATGATGATTCCATTTTTGTTTTTACAGGGTTACCAGCTGGACCGTTGCAAGTAGATGTGTACGATGACTCTGGTTGTCACGCTATTTTTATTGTTGATGTACCTACTTCGAACTCCAATATAGATAATCAAATAGTATTAGGTAATGTTTCTTGTGTGGGTAATGATGGTTTTATCGAGATCACTACACAAGGTGAAATTGGTTACGGTCCTTGGAGTTATATTATCTCCGATACTTCCGGAACAGCATTAGCTATTTCAAATAATACGGATTATATCTCGCTCTATGGATTAGCTGTTGGAGAATATACCGTTTCTATTGAAGATATGTCAGGCTTAAGCCCATGCCCTGACCTTCAGTTCCTTATGATTGATGAGCCAGATACTATTATTGTTACTACAGTTAACGATTCAACGATCTGTTATTTTGGGAATACAGCCCTTTCAGGAACTGTAGTTGGAGGAACAGGTTCCCCATTTACCCTTAATTGGGATGATGGAGTAAACCAATACACAACGATATCTAGTCAGAGTATTACGATCGATAGCTTGATAACAAGCACTACTTATTCAGTATATGCTGAAGACGAGATCGGTTGTACATCAGAAATAGTGGAAGTGGTGATTAATGTTAATGATCTTATTTCATTTGAGGTTACTCCAGATCAAATTATTTGTGCAGGTACGCAATTGACGATTGGAGTTGATTCAATTTCAGGAGGAGAAGGTTTTGGTTATGAAGTAAGATGGGACTTGGGAGATGGATTGATCATTGAGCAAGATAGTATATTGGTGATGCCATCAGAACCAACTATTTATTGTGTCCATATTTCAGATCAATGTGAAACGCCCGATGTAGATTCTTGTATAGTAGTCTCACCTACACTTTATATTCCTGTTACTTTTACTATCGATTCAGACACGGCACACTGTCCACCTTACCTAGCTAGTTTTACAAACACTACCAATCAGGCCGATGTTGGTGCAGCAGTATGGGATTTTGGAGATGGTGAAGGAATGAGTGGAACTACTTCTGTAGATCATATTTTTACATCAAGCGGTAATTATGATGTGACATTAACTGTTACCGACCCCGATGGATGTGTATTTGATACAACAATAGTGGATGCAATCACTATGTATCCAGAGCCTATAGCTGAATTTTCTATCAATCCGGAAAATCCTTCACTCATTAATTCTACAGTCCAATTTACAAGCGAATCTGTAGGAGCAGTTGAATGGTACTGGATCTTTGATACGATCAACCAGCTTGGTGAAGCCTTTGAAGAAAATCCGTTCTATGTTTTTCCAGATCAATTGCCCGATGAGTATTTTAACCGACTCTTAGTTACCAATGATCTTGGATGTAGTAATTCGATCACTAAAATGCTCTTCATTGAAGAAGACCTCACGCTTTATATTCCAAATTCATTTTCACCTAATGGAGACGGTAAGAATGATTATTTCTTCATAGAATCTAGAGAGATAGATCCTGTTTTTTTCCATCTGATCATTTTCGATCGTTGGGGAAAAATTGTGTTTGAGTCGAATGATATTCATGAAAAATGGAATGGCTCTGTAAATGGAAGTGAGTATTATTCACAACCAGGTGTGTTTGTTTATAATCTAGCTTATAAAATAAATAATACTACAGAAAAGCAAGATACGAATGGAACAATTACCTTGTTGAAGTAAATAATTTGCTATTCTGAAGATCGAATTTGATTGATTGAGTAATTGCAGTTAAGAAGTTGAAATGGAAAGGTAATACTTGTTTTTATATTGATAAAATTAGTGATTATCATGTTTTATTCCGTCATCATTATTTTTATATTAGCACAAACAATATTATAACAATAGTACAAGGTGTTGTTATAAAACAAAAACTGAATTGAACAACCCTATGACAACTAACAGACCTAATATTATTCTAGTACTACTGGTCAGTGTGTTTTTCTTATTTTCTTTTGCAAGCGATCTATCCGCTCAGATCTATAATATTTCTACAGAAGATGGTAATTCTATTACTACGTGTAGCGGTATTTTTTTAGATTCAGATTCAGTAAATAGTGATATTTACTACAGCGATGAAAGTTATTTAGTTACCTTTTGTACAGATGCTCCAGGAGAATGCTTAGAATTTAATTTTACGAGTTTTGATGTCCCTGATGGTGGCGATTGGTTATATGTGTGGGACGGGGCAGATACGGCTAGCGCTACTTTTGTTGGAGCTTACAATAATCCCTTAGGAAATAATACAAATAATATTATCACGCTATACCCTAATGGTATTCAGGCTACTAGTGGCTGTTTTACTTTTTTATTCCAGTCGGATGGAGATTTTATAACTGGATCCGGATGGGAAGCCACTATTTCATGTGAGGCTAATTGTGCAACTTGTAATGACGGAATTCAAAATGGAACTGAAACGGGAATAGATTGTGGAGGCGTTTGTGAACCCTGCCCGGAACCAATTAATATAGCAGATGGTGGAACAGTCAACACTTGTGGTAGTGTTTTTACAGATAGTGGAGGAGAAGATAATGACTATTCAAATAGTGAATCAAATACCATAACCATTTGTTCCGATAACCCCAACCCTTCTTTTTGTTTACAGGCGGTATTTTCAGAATTTAGTACGGAAAATGGATGGGACTATTTATACATTTATGATGGGGCTTCCACATCTGCACCTGTAATTGGTGCTTACACTGGAAATAATTCTCCGGGAAGCATTAGTGCAACAGGATCATGCCTTACTTTTTTCTTTAGCTCAGATTTTATTATTGCTAATTACGATGGTTGGGTGGCCGATATTTCATGCGGTGAATGTGCAGCCGATCCTATTCCATCAATTGCTGATTGTTTGGGAAGCTTGTCGATTTGTGAAGATGTGCAAAATGAACCGCTTCCCGATGATGGAGCAGGAAATGTTTCGAATGAACTGCCGAGCAACGCTTGTGGAGTTTTAGAAGTAAATGTTCTGTGGTATGTGTTCGATATTACGACAGACGGTATTTTTAATTTTTCTCTTGATGCCGATCCACAAACTAATGGTGATTATGATTGGGCACTATACGATATTACGGGCTTAACTTGTGATAATATCTCCTCGGCTACATCTGTGAGTTGTAATACCTGGGGCTTATTTTCAGGAAGCGGGAACACTGCTACCGGAATTAGTACGGCGAATGGCGGTACCGGGAATGCAAATGGACCGGGTGATCTTAACGGACCTGCATTTAATGCGGATGTTAATGTTTTGGCCGGAGAAAGCTATGCTTTAGTGATCTCAAATTGTTGTGATGCAAGCGCTGGTTTTGAAATTGATTTTAGCGGTTCTACAGCAGATATATTTGATTCTTACCCTCCGGCAATGCAGGAAGTAATTCCTTCATGTGCGAATAACGAAGTTTCAATATTATTTAGTGAACAAATTGATTGTTCAACTTTTGGAGAACTTGATTTTGAAATTGTGGGTGCGAATGGAACATTTACGGTCAGTAGCTTTTCTGCCGATTGGTGTGATGTAGGTAATGAAGGTGCCCTCACTGTAGACCTCTTTCTTGATGGTGTGTTGGATGAAAATGAAACCTATGTTTTGACTATTACAAATGCAGACGGTGGAATTGCAGATCTGTGTGGAAATGTTAATGATGATGAAAGTATGGCTTTTACCACTTCTTCAGCTATGACCATAGAATCGATATTGGAACCTTCCGATTGTGCGGGAACTTTAGCAACAGGATCAGCAGAAATAACTGTTATTGGAGGAACTGCTCCTTTTTATGTTGAGATGGGATCACAGAATGATTATGATGTAGATGTCTTTATTTTCGAAAACCTTTTGGATGGTCCACAGGAAGTAAACGTTTATGATTTTACAGGCTGTCAGGCTACTTTTTATGTTGATATTCCTACTTCCAATTCTTTTATGGAAAATGAGATCATAATCACTAACGTTTCATGCATTGGTGGAGATGGGGAAATTGAGATTTTCACTTCAGGTGAAGTAGGATTTGGGCCGTGGGAGTATGTATTAACGGATACAACTGGCACTGTGATCTTTACTGCAAGTAATACAGATTATATTAATATCATTAACCTCGTTCAAGGAAATTACCTTATTAGTATCGAAGACCTTTCAGGCTTAAGTCCATGTTCCGATCTTCAGGAAATCATTATTGATGTTCCGGACTCTATTATTGTAAGTACAGTAAATGATACTACAATTTGTTATAACGGACAGGCGAATATTGCAGCATGGGTTGAAGGCGGTTCAAGCTCATCCTTTACCTTATATTGGGATGATGGAAGTAATAGTTTTACCAATAATCCAGGTCAGTTTTTCTCCAGTGGAGTACTTACTGAAAATTTAATATATAACGTATATGCTCAGGATGACCTTGGGTGTGTTTCCGATACCATCAGTATGTCAATTGCTGTTTCCGACTTATTAAGTTTTGAAGTGAGTTCGGATCAGGAAATATGTGCTGGTTCGGAATTGGAGATCGGGGTGAATAATATTATTGGTGGGTATGGTTCAGACTATGAGGTAGTTTGGGATCTAGGTGATGGAATACTTATTCCTAGTGATAGCGTGATCGTTATACCTTCGGAGCCTACGAGCTATTGTGTACAGGTTAGTGATCAATGCGAAACTCCTGACGTTGATACCTGTATTTTTATTTCTCCTATATTAGTAGTAGATGTATCATTCACTATTGATTCAGAAACAGAAAGTTGCCCCCCATATCTCGTTAATTTTACAAATACGACACCTTTTGATGATGTTGGGACAGCAACCTGGTATTTTGGAGATGGAGAACAGTCTCAGAATGTAACTTCTGCAAGCCATATTTATACAGACCCAGGGAACTATAATGTTGGACTCTCTATTATCACACCTGATGGATGTGTATTCGATACCCTTGTGGAAAATGCAATAACAATACATCCACTCCCTAATCCTTTCTTTGTGATGAGTTCGAATATTACAACTTTACAGAATACAACGATCGATTTTGATAATCAGTCGACAGGGGCAACTTCTTATTATTGGGTTTTTGATACAATAAATAATTTCGGCGAGTCTTATGAGGAGAATCCAAGCTTTGTTTTTCCAGACCAGTTACCAGACGAGTATTTTATAAAACTCTATGCCTATAGCAGCTTCGGATGTGAAAATTCGATAACACAATTATTGATCATTAATGATGACCTTGCTATTTATGTGCCCAATTCCTTTTCTCCAAATGGAGATGGAGATAATGACTATTTCTTTGTACAAGGAGTAGCAATTGACCCACAGGCATTTTCATTGATCATCTTCGATAGATGGGGCCAGAAGGTTTTTGAAACAAATGATATTCATGAAAAATGGAACGGTTCTGTAAATGGCAGTGACTATTATGCACAACCCGGCGCATTCGTTTATTTTTTAAGCTATCAACTCGAATCAACTACAGATAGAAAGGAAATTCAAGGTAGCGTTACATTATTGAAGTAGGATTTAAACTACCTAATGAGCAGAAAAGTCTTTTTCTTTATTGCGCTTATTATTCCACAATTAATTAATGGACAAAATAGTAAGGTAATTGATAGTCTTTCTATTAAGAGTTCCGTTTTGAAAATGGATAAATCCTATGCGATATACTTGCCAAAGGATTATAATTCCACCACACACTATTATCCTGTTCTTTATTTACTTCATGGATTTAATGGAAATCAAAGCGATTGGAGTAAACATGGAGATGTTCAACAAATAGCTGATAGCATGATTGATATTGGTGCTGTAAAGCCTATGATCATTGTTATGCCGGATGCCGGTTCGAGTTATTATATGAACAGTTCAAACGGAGTTTATCAGTATGAAGATTATTTTATTAAAGAATTACTCCCTTTTATTGAAAATAATTATCGTTGTGAACAAGGAAAAGGTCATAGGGCTATAGCAGGATTATCGATGGGGGGATTTGGATCCTTGTTGTATTCACTTCATCACCCTCAACTTTTTGTTAGTTGTGCAGCTTTGAGTGCAGCTATCCGTACGGATGAACAAGTAAATGAATTATCCTATAAAGCGTATATGAGAAGATATAAGTCGGCGATGGGAGACATAAAAGAGGGAGATGATAGGATCACCGATTTTTGGAATGAGAATAGTATTCTTTATTTGATTGAGAATATGCCAAAAGATCAACGAAAATCTCTTCGTTTTTATATTGATATCGGCGATGATGATTTTTTATATAAAGGGAATTCTTTACTGCATATCTATATGACAGAACAAGAGGTACCTCATGAATACAGAGTGAATAATGGTTCACATAAATGGGAGTATTGGCGGAATGGACTTCCATCTGTACTCAAATTTGTAAGTGAAGGATTCTAGTTATATGTATCTTACAAAATAAATTCTCATTTAGTAGATTTCCATTTGTGCCTCCTGCTGCATAATTATTACCTTCGCACCCTAAAATTGACGAAATGTACCGAACGCATACTTGTGGTGAATTAAATGAAGAGAATATCGGATTAGAAGTAACACTCAGTGGGTGGGTACAGAAATCACGTGACTTAGGAGGATTGACCTTTGTTGATCTTAGAGATCGTTATGGAATTACACAACTCGTTTTTAATATGGATAAAAACGAAGAGCTTTGTTTGGAAGCAAGAAAATTAGGAAGAGAGTTTGTAATCCAGGTAAAAGGAAATGTAATTGAGCGTTCAAATAAGAATTTAAAAATACCAACCGGAAAGATTGAAATTGAAGCATCTTCAATAAAAATTCTGAACAAATCGAAAACCCCTCCTTTTACAATCGAAGACGATACGGATGGTGGAGAGGATCTTCGAATGAAATATCGATACCTTGACCTAAGAAGAAACCCTGTAAGATCAAATTTAGTTTTACGCCATCAACTTTCGATGGAAACCCGTAATTACCTATCAAATAATGATTTTATTGAAGTCGAAACTCCCTATTTGATCAAGTCAACGCCCGAAGGTGCAAGGGATTTTGTTGTTCCTTCAAGGATGAATCCGGGTCAGTTTTATGCCTTACCACAATCTCCTCAAACCTTTAAGCAGTTGCTCATGGTTTCGGGATTTGATAAGTATTTTCAAATAGTAAAGTGTTTTCGTGACGAAGACCTCCGAGCCGACAGACAACCTGAATTTACTCAGATAGACTGCGAATTGTCTTATGTAGATCAAGAGGATATCCTCAATACGTTTGAAGGCATGACAAGGCATTTGTTCAAGAAGATAAAAGGTATCACTTTGGATGAGTTTCCACGTATGACCTACGATGACGCGATGGAGAACTATGGTTGTGATAAACCGGATATCCGATTCGGAATGAAGTTTAATTACCTTACTGACCTTGCTCAAAATAAAGGCTTTAAAATATTTGATGATTCAGAAGCTGTGATAGCGATCGTTGCTAAAGGCCAGGCTGATTATAGCAGAAAACAACTCGACAAACTCACCGATTATGTTCGCAGAGAGCAAATAGGAGCGAAGGGAATGGTCTATGTTAAATACAATGCAGACGGAAGTACTAAATCGAGTGTAGATAAATTTTACTCAAGTGAAGATCTTGCAGAGTGGGCAGGGCGATGTGGAACAGAAGCAGGAGATCTTATGCTTATTTTATCAGGTGAAAGGGAGAAAACGCAAAAACAAATGAATGAACTTCGTTTGTTTATGGGAGATAAAATGGAATTGAGAACAGCAGGTGTTTATAAACCATTGTGGGTGATTGATTTTCCTTTATTGGAGTGGGATGAGGAAAGTGAAAGGTATCATGCCATGCATCATCCTTTTACATCGCCTAAGACAGAAGACATTGATAAAATGGAATCAGATCCAGGGGCTGTTAGAGCAAATGCCTATGACCTTGTAATTAATGGTGTTGAGATCGGAGGCGGTTCGATTCGAATTCATGATAGAGGGCTTCAGGAAAGAATGTTTGACCTGCTTGGATTTACAAAGGAAGAAGCAGAAGCACAGTTTGGCTTTTTATTAAATGCATTTGAATATGGTGCTCCACCACATGGAGGAATAGCACTTGGTTTTGACCGATTGGCTTCTATGTTTGGTGGTAAAGATTCAATTAGAGATTTTATAGCATTTCCAAAAAATAACTCAGGAAGAGATGTAATGATAGATGCACCTTCGCCAGTAGCTGAAGAGCAATTGGACGAGCTGGAATTAAAATTGAATCCCAAAAAGTAAATAGTATTTTTATAAAATTATTTCAAGGAATTTAAACTGATTAGATATGTACACAGGATTAATACACGCACATCATTGGTTACGTTACGTAGCACTTGTTCTTATGATCATTAGCTTGGTCAAAGCATTCATGAACTTAAAAAATAAAGATAAGAATGTAACGAGTATAAAATTAGAATTATATACGATGATCTCTTTTCATCTTCAATTGATCATTGGGTTGGTTCTGTTCTTTGTAAGTACGAAAGTGATGACAGCAATGAATGATATGGGAGCAGCGATGAAAGATGCTGATTTGCGACTCGCTCTTATCGAACATCCGCTAATGATGATCTTAGGTCTGATAATGATAACGATTGGTTATGCTAAATTGAAATCAAAAACAGATCTGGCGTCCTATTCAAAAACGGTGATTATTTATTACGGAATTGGAACCCTTTTAATTCTTTCAAAAATTCCAACCTATAGTTGGGCACTTTAATCAATACGATTGTATAATACTAAAGAAATACAAGAAACAGCTGTTCTTATTGGTGTTATTACCAAGAACCAGACAAAGGAGCAATCCATCGAGTATCTTGATGAATTGGAATTTCTTACTGAAACAGCAGGAGCTAAAACCCTTAAAAAGTTTGTCCAAAAGCTAGACCGACAAGATTCTAAAACTTTTGTAGGCTCTGGTAAAATGGAGGAGATCGAAGCTTATGTTAAGGAGTACGAAGTGGATATGGTTATTTTTGATGATGACCTGAGTCCTTCACAGCTTAGAAATATTGAAAAAATCCTTGATTGTAAAGTTCTGGATAGATCGAATTTAATTCTTGATATTTTTGCAGCACGAGCGCAAACAGCTCATGCAAAAACACAGGTAGAATTAGCACAATATCAATACCTTCTTCCTCGTCTTACACGAATGTGGACCCACCTTCAAAAACAAAAGGGGGGAATCGGAATGAAAGGACCTGGAGAAACGGAAATTGAAACTGACCGTAGGATCATTCGTGATAAGATCTCTTTATTAAAGAAAAAGTTAGAGAGCATTGATAAACAAATGGCCACTCAACGGGGTAATCGCGGACAAATGGTCAGGGTTTCTTTAGTTGGATATACTAATGCGGGAAAATCTACCATCATGAATGTCATCAGCAAGTCGAAGGTTTTTGCTGAAGACAAACTTTTTGCAACACTTGCTACCACTGTAAGGAAGGTAGTGTTTCAAAATATTCCATTTTTACTTTCTGATACCGTTGGTTTTATTAGAAAACTACCCCATCAATTAGTTGAGTCTTTCAAATCTACCCTCGATGAGGTGAGAGAAGCTGATATTTTATTGCATGTAGTAGACATTACCCATCCTCATTTTGAAGAGCATATCGAGGTAGTGAACCAAACCCTGAAAGAAATTGGCGCTGAAGACAAACCAATTATTCTTGTGTTTAACAAGATCGATGCATTTACTTTTGTTGAGAAGGATGAGTTTGACCTTACACCAGTTGAAAGAGAAAACTATTCACTAGACGATTTGAGGAAAACATGGATGGCACAGAATGAATCAGGTGAAACCATCTTCTTAAGTGCAATCAAAAAGGAAAACATTACTGAGTTTCGAGAGGTCCTTTATCAGGAGATCAAGAAAATCCACTCAATACGTTATCCATATCACACGTATCTTTATTAGAATGATCTTTTGCGGGCTTTGCGAATCTCTTTGCGGGGCTTTGCGAGAAATTTAATAATTTTTATTGTTTTCGATTTTGTGAATAAAATGTGTAAAGCAATAAGCAAATCCACTTTACTAATCGCTAATGATACGGTTTCTTTGTCTTAAATTTTCATCATGAAGCAATACTTAAAGCTACTCGATCATATTCTTGAAAACGGCACACAAAAAGGAGACAGAACAGGTACCGGAACCATTAGTACTTTTGGTTATCAAATGCGCTTTGACCTTACAGAGGGCTTTCCTGTATTGACGACTAAAAAGCTTCATCTACGTTCTATAATTCATGAATTGCTATGGTTTCTGAATGGCGATACCAATATCAAATACTTAAAAGATAATGGGGTAAAAATATGGGATGCATGGGCAGATGAAAATGGAAACTTAGGCCCTGTTTATGGCTACCAATGGAGGTCATGGCCAAATCCTGATGGCACGCATACCGATCAGATAAAGAAGGTACTTGAAAGCATAAAAAACAACCCAAACTCGCGACGCCATATGGTTAGTGCATGGAATCCTAGTTTTGTTGATGATATGGCACTACCTCCATGCCATACGATGTTTCAATTCTATGTTGCTGATGGAAAACTATCTTGTCAGTTGTACCAACGTTCCGCGGATACCTTTTTAGGGGTTCCGTTTAATATTGCATCTTATGCCTTGTTGACAATGATGATGGCGCAGGTTTGCGATCTCGAAGTCGGCGATTTTGTTCACTCTTTTGGTGA
>JAUVAY010000103.1 GCA_030591505.1 Flavobacteriales bacterium
AAAAACCGGCATCTATATTATTGAAGTTGCAATTGATCAGACGAAACTAAGAGAAAAGTTGGTGATTGAATAATTGAAAACGCTGATTCAATAAATAGTACTTATTCTATTCTTTAATAAAGCGTTTCGTAGTACTCATCGTGGATGAATTAATCTGAAGTATATACATTCCAACTGACAAATCACCTGTATTAATTTTATTCAAACCTTGCTGAATAAGACCCTGTTTAAAAATCTTCCCTTCAATAGATATGATAGTATAAGTAGCTTTATCAAATTTCCAATCAACTGCTAGTTCATCTTTTACAGGATTCGGATAAATAGATAATTCATCATCATTAATCTCTTGAATAGATGATGCGAGCCCTCCACTTCCTATTGTAACATGTATCGAGTCTAAAACTACATTTGTTACTTCTTCTTTTAACCATGCAGTATATTCACCTGGAGCTAGTTTATCATTTACTAGTCCCATTCTTCCATTACTCCATTCAACGTACCAATCCGTTTGTATTTGACCAGGAGGTGTGCCTCCAAGTATATCTATAATTACACTGCCATTATTTAAACTGTCAGGTACGATTGCCGGATCAAAAAAGAGTTGCCAATTAAATAAATAACCATTATCAGAATTCAAATTATCTACCATTTCTAATGTCCACTCACCATTTAAGGGACATCCAATAAGCGAATTTGATTCTCCAATCCATAAATAACTCCCTTCGGGCATGGTTAAATAATTATTGCTTTCGCTTACTATATCAAGATAAACAGCATTGTTCTTATACATATAATAATAACCAACTCCAGGATTTAAATCAGAATCAGTATCTATTGGCTCTCCTAAAAAAGCTCCACCCCCGCCAGGAAAGGTTTTCAATTCTAAAGACTGCCCCGTTGGACAATAAATAAGAATATCTAAATCACCTAAATAAGAATGCTCCATTATCATTCCAATTGCAGCAATGTCACTACTGCTTTGAATGATCTCATTTGTATCAAATCCTTCTATTAAAATAGACGTCTCAATAGAAACACCAGTACCGTCTGGTATCAATATCGTATCGCTTTGAATAAAATTTAAATTTATGCTATCAGCATTTATAATTGTCAGTATTTCAATAGTTAAGTCTTGAGCAGTTAAAGTAAAACTGAAGAAAAGGCTTAAAAAAGGAAGAAGAATTCGATTCATTTACGATAATTTAGAATGTGAAAGTAATTTACTCCTTTCATTTTTACAAAAATAAATATCTATTAATCTTCGATGATTTATCAAAGTTATACGCAAATAAAAACGGGTTAGAAGAATCTAACCCGTTCCGAGCAATTATTGTCATCCAAACCTAAAACATGATGATAAGAGAATCTGAAGAATAACTCAACATGGTTCTAATTGCTCGGTAGAATAATCATTAACCGACACGAAAATAGCTAAACACAAGGGTTTAAAATGTAGGAGTATTGATGGTGAATAAGTAAGAACTATCCTACAAACTGCTGTTCTTAGAAAGATAGATTATTCGAAGGTTGACTTGAATATTAGAGAAGTAACCCGAATAGCCCGGAAAGTCCACATTATTGATCCCTACTGACGGTCCAAACTCAAAAGCAAAATCCTCATTCATCTTAAAAAAGAAACCCGCTCCGGCAAAGCCTCCAAAAGTAAAACTGGTTATAGTATTGGCAGCCGTGTTATTATTTATAGTACGCATCAGGTTCCATTTATTATCTCCGGTCTTAAAAAAATTATCGGTGGCTTTTGCCATCAAGAAATTCCCACCTCCCTCAACGTAGTACTTTAGATCTCGCTTTCCAAGAATCCAGTGTAAACCCAAGTCTATAATGAATCGTTGTTCCTTTCCAAAAACTTCCATCTTAATCACTGATGAATTAATATCAGGATTTGGAGATTCATAATCGGGAACGCTTATCGTTATATAACTAGCAGTCGTTAAAGAAACAAAGTTAAAATCCAATAGTATTGAAAAACGTGGTTTTGGTGCAATAAAAGCTTGAAACCCAATCAAAAATCCAATGTCATAACGCATTTCATAGTTGAAATTGCTTTCATTGAACTCTACAGCATCGTATTGATTGTCATTTAAACCCAGATCATCTTTAATCGTTCTTTTATTAGTAGGGTTATCCCAAATTGTTTGTATTACCAATTTATTGACCGTACCGATCTCTTGAACTGAACCATTATAATAATTCGCATTTGCATTATTAGCAAAATAAAGAGCGGGTTGTAAGGAAACAAAAATAGGTATGCCCGTATCATCATCTTCATCCTCCTCAGAAACTAATTGCTCATCCTCTTCAAATAACTGTCGGTAAACTTCTGCAGAATCGATCTGCCCCACTACTACGTTAGAAAGCAATATTAATATACTAATGGTCCAAAATAATTTCATCTATCTAATCACTTCAAAATTAATAACGACATTATCTCTAGGCCAGTCATGCCCATCAACTTCAACCTTATTTATCTTCTCTACAACACTCATTCCTGCAATGACTTCCCCAAAAACAGTATGCTCAAAATCAAGATGTGGAGTTCCTCCAATTGTCTGATACAAATGTAATTGTTCTTCCGAATAATTAAATCCTCCTTGTTTTTGCACTTGATAAAGTGTTGGATCATTGATCTTTTCTCCTAAAACTATATAAAAATCAAAGGCATCTGATCTCTTATCAGGATTCCCATTATAACTCCGGCTCATCGCCAAGGCACCATACTTATGGATGTGCGATAAACTCATTTCAGAAGCTAAGGTATAATCACCTAAATAGAATTTTTTGTCTGCCGCCAAGGTTTCGTTGGAACTTCCTCCCTGAATAACAAAGCCTTTAACAACTCTGGAAAATTGTGTATCCTGATAGATCCCTTTTTTAATTAATTGAATAAAATTCACTCTGTGTAGAGGCGTGTTTTTATACAGTCTTATTTTAATCTCTCCAAAATCAGTAAGGATCTTAATGATGGTTTCGGGGTTTTCTTCTCCATAAGTCTCGAGATAATCCTCAATATTTCTATTCGTCAATCGGGTAGGAAGATTTTCCTTAGGCTTAATATCGTCAATAGAAATAATAGTGTCTTTGGTCGTGCTTATTCGCTCTTCTTTATCAATAGAGTCACCTGAACACGATGAAAAATGTATTCCCAAAATAAAAAGTAATATGCTAATAGCTCTTTTCATAGCTTAAGCTATTAATCCAAATATTAATACGAGTCCAAAAACTATAAGAAGCGTTCCCACTAACTTTCTGACGAAATGTACAGATGTTTTTTTGAGCCATTTTTTTCCTAGCCAAGCACCTAAAAATGCAGGAATTACCGCCAGAATCACCATCATCCATTCATGACTTCCCAGGTCTTTCATCCATGCCGAATAATAAAGAGGGATGCGTGTAATATCAACAAATAAGGCTATTCCTACGCCGGTTGCAACAAAGGCTTCTTTCGATAATTGTAAACGAATTAAAAATCCGGAACGTAAGGCTCCTTGGTGACCTGACAATCCACCAAAAAATCCTGATATAAACCCACCTAAGGCTAGCGTGGAATTGCTAGGTTTCATTTCTTTAAGGGATTTAAACTCGCTGATGGAAAACAAAATCATTAACACACCAACTACCGTTCCCATCCATGTAATGTTGTAGGTAGAACCCGATAAATCATAACTTGTGATCACAGAGAATTCGTCGAGTGCCGACAATAAAAAAACACCTGGAATAACTCCTAAAACTGCAGGGACACCAAATTTAAGAAGAACCTTCTTGTCAATATTACCTCCAATTATTCCGAATTTAAAGAGGTTATTTAAAAAATGAACAATGGCTGTCAGTGAAATTGCTATAGGCAGTGGAAAAAAAAGTAAAAATACTGGAGTAAGAAGTGTTCCGAGTCCAAACCCTGAAAAGAAAGTCAGCATTGAAGCTCCAAAAGCAACTAAAATGATGATAAAATATTCCATTAGTTAAAATCCTCTTCGTTTAACTCACTGAAATTTCGCACGCCTCCAAGGAAATAACGAAGAATAATACTCTTTTTGAACTGACCTGTGCTGTTAAAATTCGTCACCTCTTTTTTTACTTCCAATCTCTTCTTATAATAGGTTCTAAATTTTGAATAAAAAGAAAAGTGTGCTTTTGCAATAGCTAAACTATGATCAAGGTGACCATCGATTAGAAATTTGAAAGCCGCTAATCCATCCAAGATAAGTCGATAAAAAAGCTTTAGTGCAAAATTTCCTTGAAAGTAATTTTTGGTAAGTAGAAAAAGGTTGTTCCTAAAATTCAAATAGGTCTTGGTTGGATTGTTTTTAGACAATGTTCCACCACCAACATGATAAACAACGGACTCAGAATTAAATAAAATTCGATAACCTCTATTTTTCAATCGCCAGCAAAGATCGATCTCTTCCATGTGTGCAAAGAATCCATCGTCTAAACCATTTACTTGATGAAAAAGATTAGCTCTTACGAAAAAGCATGCCCCACTGGCCCAAAACACTTCTTTTACACCATCATACTGTCCATCATCTTTCTCGAAATGATCGAATATCCTACCCCTGCAAAACATATACCCATCCTTATCGATAAACCCTCCTGCAGCTCCAGCGTATTCAAACATCGATTTCTCTTTATAGGAAAGGATCTTTGGTTGACAAGCGGCAATTGATTCGTCTTCATCCATCATTTTCACGATAGAGTCTAGCCAACCTGGACTTACCTCTACATCAGAATTTAAAAGGACAAAGTATTTAGCATTTACAGACCTCAATGCTTCATTATAGCCTGCAGAATAACCATTATTCTCTTTATTCTCAATAATAGAAATTGAAGGAAACTCACTTTTCATTAATGACACAGAGTCGTCGCTTGATGCATTATCAGCAACATAAATTTTCGCTTCTTGAGAATGAGCGATTACAGAAGGTAGAAATTGCTTAAGCATTTCTCTTCCATTCCAATTCAATATTACTACAGCGATCTTATTCAATGGGGACAACAATTTTACTAGCTACAAAAGTAACAGAAGCAACAGTTTTTCAAAGGATTATTTTGTCTTGGTATAATCTACTTAGCGGGGGTTATTATAATAATCCAATGCTCTGCTCCCCTCTGAAGGGGCTGCATAATTATTATCAATACTATTTAAAGGATCTGTTCTGCTATATAGCTCAGCCTCCCAACGTCTATTATAAATTTCGCCCCTCATATCAGAATGTAATATTGTATAATCATTTGATGATAACTCTCTGCTATAGAATACGAAACGGATATTTGAGTAGCGATCAATATGGTAATAATGCCATATTTGATAAGGGTAGGCAGATGGCTCTGATGGAATATCTATTAATTTATTGGGTTTCCCATATTGCAAAAAGATCCTTCCTCTATCGGTCTCGTAGCCTTTTCTAATTTGAGTAGAAAAAAGTTCATTTGCTGTTTTTACAAGGTCATGATATTTGTCCCAAGCCTCTTGTGGTGCCTTTGCATCTCTTTTATACCAGAATGTATACATGAAATTTTGAAGGTCTTCCGTACTAGCACTGGAGATCTGATTATTAATAATATTTTTTTCCAATTGCTCAGCGCGTGGCCACATGCTTCTAATATACTCCAAAAGCACCTCCCTATCAGGGATCATTTGTGTAAAAAGCACTTCTCCTTCCAATAATGAATCGGGATTTAGTGCATCACTATAAGGAGGAGGATTATTCCTAAAAAAATTAAAGGAATTGCTTTTTATCAATTTGTTTTCTTTATCTCTGACTTCAATTTGAAGTTGGTAAGTACCGCTATACAACTCAGAAATATCAAACCTACTCAGAACTACTGTTACTGGAGCTGTAGTCTTTCTAAGCATTTTTCTATAATTGCCCACTACTTCCCCTCCAGAATTTGCGATTTGTGCTACGACTAAATATTGATTATCAGCACCAAACTTCTTATCAGAATTATAAACTTCAGAATAAAACAAGAGTTCATTTCTATTAGGTCTATAGTAATCAGAAACGAAAGGGATTATTTGATATCCTGCTTTAGAAAATAAATTTACCTCATCCGACAACTCCATTCGTTCAACCAATTCTATATCAGACACACCCACTTGATTTCCGCTAAAAAACAATTCGAATGGATAGGAGAATTTTATTGTATCGGCATTCAACAAATTAAGGTCTCGTAAAATAATTTCAATAGAATACTTACCGTTTCTAAGGGAGAAACGCTGAACGTCAACAAAATCATTTGGTATGGAATCCGTTTCCACAAACGGGCTTTCCACACTTGTTTTTCTGAAATCGACGATATGATCACCATCTTTTACGATAATTGTCGATTCTACCTTTGCTTTATCATCTACATAACTTACTGTCCTTCCGTTAAAGGAAATAAATACATCAATAAAAGGCTCCCCACCGGGTACATTAAAACGTGTGAGATTAAAGTAAGCTTCAAGGTTTTGCCCGTAAGAAAACGTAGTAATAAATAAAGAGAGAAAGAATAAGAGAATCCGCATTTTAGGGTTTTTATCAAAGGTAGTAAATCGCTACAAATTAATCTTTATAAGATTTATTTATAAATACTATTCCAACACCAATCTCACATACAAGCATTAAATGAATTCATTTTAATAAAAGCTCAAATTTTTATGTAAAGCAACTTGAGAATTTAAAAAAAAACTTACTTTTGCCACCGCTAAAGGAGAGATGGCAGAGCGGTCGAATGCACTGGTCTTGAAAACCAGCGAGGGTCATACCTCCGGGGGTTCGAATCCCTCTCTCTCCGCAAAAATCAAAAAAGGCTTCCCTCTTCGGGAAGCCTTTTTTGATTTTTACATCGGAGATGGGATGAGAACCTTGGTTCGACTTGAGCGATAGCGAAAGCATGAGAGCCAAGTGCGCATGGTTTGCGGGTACGAATAATCCCTCCGTTTCTATTTGCAAACAAAATAATCCTTGTTACATATCCAATTTCAGGCGACCTTTTTTGTTTTTTACATCGGAGACCGGATGAGAACCTTGGTTCGACATGCGAACGTAGTGAGCATGCACGAGGAGGTTTGCGTGCTGGCTTTGTGCGTGCGAATAATAATCCCGTTGTTTCAGTTTGTATTATCTCAATTAACATAATTATGTTTGTCACTGTTATTGAAAAACCCCAATAACATCGCCAAACAAACATTATACACTCCATGGTTATAAAGATCTCGCTCCGTTGCGAGCTTTAAAAAATCCTTTATTAGTGGATTAATACCTGAATTTGCATGGTTTGCGAGCATGAGAAACGAGCGAAGGGAATTCACGAGGAGGTTTGCTGATTTCATAATATTGAACCCCTCCGGGGTTCTATTCATTTCTCTACCACTTTATAACCACAAGTTTCACTTGTGGTTATAAAGGTTTAATCCTTTCAGGATTAGTTAAATTGAGGCTTTCTTATAAAAATAAACCAGGCTGATAATTTGGTCGGTTTTTTTTGTACATAATTTTTTCTTTTAAAACTCATCATCTGAATTTGCAGAACGTCTACTCTGTTTATAATTATTAAATCGATAGGATAGTGTTATTACAAAAACCGGAGATTTTGGCTCATATAAATAATAGGAAGTGAAATTTAATCCTTCTGATGTTTGTTCACGAATTGCGGTTCCTAATAAATTTCTCCCTTGTAAATTAACTGAAAGAGCCCTCTCGAGAAAGGAAACTTTAAATGCAGCATCAAGTGTATAAAAACCGGAACTAGTTCCTTGTGCAGTAACCGAAGAAGAATTGTAGCGACTATTCAATTGTAGCACTCCGTTCTCCCACAATTTAAACGTATTGTTAAAACGCGAGCTCCAATTGGTTGAACTCCTGTCCAAAGGCTCCACCACTACTTCATCTTCTTGAATATAAGTAAGTTCTCCGTCCAATCTGTAATTATAAAAGTTTCCGCTTATTTCCATATCCCACCATTTTGTAATACCAAGACTTAGCATCGCCTCAATTCCTAACGAATAATCTTTACCTACATTTTCCGGCCTTGTCAATAAAATATTTCCTGTATAAACAGAAGATACACGCTCCACTTTATTATTTGTTACTCGATAATATCCTTCAAGTGAAACAAAATTATTGTTGAATTTTTTTAAGTAACCAAGGTCATAAGAATCAATATATTCTGGTTTCAAATTAGGATTACCAGACCTCACATTATAGGCATCAACCCAAGTAATAAATGGTTCTAGCCAATAACTTCGCGGGCGATCGATCCGTCGAGAGTAACTAGCCATAACTTGTTGATCTTCTTTAAGGTTATAAGATAAATGAAGTGTTGGAAAGTAATCCCAACGATCAATAAAAAAAGGTTCCTTGTTTGTTATTTCAACATTCCGATCTGTATATTCCGATCTCAGTCCAACCTGATAACCGAAATCTTTTATAAACCCAGCATAAAGAGCATAAGCTGAATAAATATCTCTTGTATAGTCTGTACTATTACTGAATTCATCAACACTGTTTATTTCGTTTGTTAAAGTATCGTATAACCATA
This sequence comes from Flavobacteriales bacterium, assembly GCA_030591505.1. Taxonomy (GTDB): domain Bacteria; phylum Bacteroidota; class Bacteroidia; order Flavobacteriales_D; family JAHECK01; genus JAHECK01. Next base: position 8,545 of record JAUVAY010000103.1, read on the forward strand.
ATTCAGTAATATCATTACTCATTCCTTTTCTCCACCTAAGACCAGCCTCGAATTTGTCTTTTTCATTAATCGGCAGCGTGTAATCCAAATTAAAACGTATCGATTTAGAAGGGCCTTTTTCTATATTCTTTTTACCACCGATCAATCCATCAGACAAATCGCGTAATTCATTTGTAGATGATTCGTCGATACTATTATTTCTATAATTAACCTCAAACTTCAACGAATGAGTATTTAATGCCTTAAATCCAGGTCTTTTTCCCTTAGCTGATTTCCCTTCACCTTTCTCTCTTTCGGTTTTAGTTTTTCCATTTCCTTCCTTCTTTGAAAAGCTGTGTTGGTATACTCCATCGAAACTATAATAGTTAGAAGTGATAAGCATTTGATCATTACTGTTATAAGACAATAGGTCTGTGTTTGGCACAGTCCAATCATCATACCTTAATAAGGATGACCGGTCCATTTTCCAGTTTCCGAGTCGACCGGAAATTGAAAAGAAATCATTTTTTGTGGGATTATACTCTATGCCTGCACTAAAACTTGTCGTACTTCTTTTTCTATCAGATTCACCATAAGAATCCACATAATACAAAGTGTCATTTGCAGAAGTTACTCTATTGCGAGTTGAATATCCTGGCCTAGCTCTTGTATTGTGATTGGCTCCTAAAACTAAATTTACTTTATTCTTTCGATAGCTTAATTGAAAATCTCCACCATACTGTCCATAGGTACCAACATTAGCATTTGCAACACCACTAACCCCTTCTAAGCGATTCTTTTTAGTTATAATATTGATGATCCCTGTTGCGCCATCAGGATCATATTTAACAGAAGGGTTTGTAATAATTTCGATATTTTCAATGCTACTTGATGGAATCTGACGAAGTACATCACTGGGCTCCATAATTGTAGGTTTTCCATCAATTAGCACAGTAAATCCGCTACTTCCTCTTAAAGTCACATTTCCATCTACATCGACTTGAACAGATGGAACATTTTCAAGAATATCAACAGCAGTTCCACCTTCAGCAGTTATTTGCTTATCAACATTGATCACCTTTTTATCAATTCTATATTCAATAGCGGCCTTTTTTTCTACAACATCAAATTCAGCTAATTCATTGGATAAAGACTTAAGAAGGATAGTGCCTATGTTGATAGACTTTTTGTCATCATTAAGTATAAAACTCGTAGACTTTCTTTCTTCATATCCAATAAATGAGGTAATAAGATAGTAGGACCCAAATTCTATATTATCAATTTTAAAATGTCCCGTATATTCACTTATAGCACCTGTGATAAGCTCATCATTTTCTATTTTATACAAGGCTATTGTCGCATATTCTACCGGTTCATTAGAATCAGAATCTAAAACTACTCCCTTTACTTTCCCATCTCTTCCAACAATTTCCGGATCTGCCGCTATTACATCGAAAGCAACAACTACCAACAATATCAGACTTAAACTTCTTAGTATCTTCATACTCTAATAACACTACTTTTTATAAAGGTGCAAATGTGCGTAATTAATAGCAATAAGCAAAAGAGCCTACCTGAAATAGATATCAAGACCAAACTACAACGTAGCGACTATCATTAGAACGCAAAAGTTCAACACTTTCGGTGTTGGATTTTATTGGAGGCAGATAACTCCATGTAAAACATGGAGTTATCTAGTTCAAACCCTTCGGATTTAGTCTGCTATAGGTGAAGAATTGCAAATTCTTATTCTTATAAGAAAACCTCAATTTAACTAATCCTGAAAGGATTGAACCCTTTACCCCTTCAAGAGTTTCAAACTCTGGAAGGGTTGATTATGATTTTATCTTATCTAATTAGAAACAGAGGGATTATTATTATTCGTACCCGCAAACCATGCGCTCTATGCCCTCATGAATGCTCCTGTCGTCGCATTTCGTACCCGCAACCTTCCATATACTCTAGCTCATAAAGAAGTAAACATTCGATTTTTGACAAAATCACGTTCGGAGCT
>JAUVAY010000144.1 GCA_030591505.1 Flavobacteriales bacterium
GATTAAAATAAGAACAGAAGGTACTAGCAATAATTTTGATGGTTTTGGAACAAAAGTTCGTCTATACGTAAATGGATCAAGTTATATAAGAGAGGTAGATGGGGGTTCTTCTTACCAATCACAAAACAGCAGTATTGTTCACTTTGGATTAGGTGAGAATACAATTATTGATAGTCTGGAAATCATTTGGCTTGGCGGTGAAATGCAAACACTTTATGAAGTCGGATCGAATCAACAGATTCATATTAAGGAAGGAAATGTATACAACTCAAATACACAAACCATTTGTGCTGGAGATAGTATTAATTTTAATGATGAATGGGTATCGATGGAAGGAACATATTATGATACGGCGATTTCTTCTTTAGAAACAGACAGTGTTATATTCTTGTCATTAAATACGATTACAGCGTATTATTTAGAAACTGAATTAATGATCAATTCGGGCGATAGCGTTCTTCTTGAAGGTGAATATCAAACTACAGAAGGTATTTACACAGACCTATTTACAACACCAGGAGGCTGTGACAGTACAGTTGTTACAACACTCTCAATCGACTTCAGCTCTGGGATCAATGAGATAAATAGCGCAAACTGGGCTTTATATCCGAACCCGAGCAATGGCTCATTTACTATTGATCTTAAGGATAGGATATTCATCAATGAAATTTCTATCTATTCTATATTAGGAACTCAAGTAAGAAAAGAATTAGTGAACTCTACTATTGATAAAATGGAATTCAGATTAGAAGATCAACCGGATGGGATTTATTTTGTTACTATTCGATCTAATAGTGAAACCTTTACACTTCGATTGATATTGAATTGATAAAAATTGATAATTAATGCATATAAAAAGGGGGCATTGGCCCCCTTTTATTTTGTAGCGAGAGGCGGGCTTGAACCGCCGACCTCATGATTATGAATCATGCGCTCTAACCAGCTGAGCTACCTCGCCATAATTGCGGGCGCAAATATAACAATCGAGAGTCATTAGGGAAAAATAAATCAGTGTTTTTTCAGGTGATTCAACAATTTTATAAAGAATTAGTAAAAAGAAGTTAAGTATAATAATCAAAAGCCGTTTATCTCTTTTTTTTTTATATATTGCTCATGAAGATTGCCTATTAGAACATACCTATGGAAAAGCAGAAGTACGAACTTGAATTTTTAGTAAACACCTCCCCTAAGATTTTATTTAATTTTTTAACCACCCCATCTGGATTATCAGATTGGTTTTCAGATGATGTTAATATTCGAAATGATATTTACACTTTTATTTGGGAAGGTGAAGAGACAAAAGCTAAATTGATCACCAAAAAGAAGGATGAATACGTGAAATATCAATGGATTGATGAAGACGAAAATCCTGAAGATGAAGGATGTTATTTTGACTTTCGAATTCGCGTTGATAGCTTAACCAATGAAACGGCTCTAATTGTTACTGATTACTCAGAAGCAGATGAAATGGATAGTGCTGAAAAACTTTGGGAATCTCAAATCTCCGAATTAAAGCATATTCTAGGCCTTTAATATATTACTAGCTGAATAATGCTTGGTTGAAAGCAGGGTATTTCTTAGTAGCTTTGTCCAAGTAATCAAATCGATGTGAAAAAGCTATACAAAGTCATTATTGGAACCTATATTGGCCCATTCCTATTGGCCTTTGCTACGGTACTTTTCCTAATGGTAATGCAGAATTTTTTCCTTTATCTCGATGATATTATGGGAAAAGGGTTACCCTGGTATATTATTGCTCAATTCCTCTTATATTCTTCTGCTACAATAGTGCCCATTGTTATTCCACTTGCCGTATTATTGGGATCTATTATGACATTCGGGACACTTGCCGAGAACTTTGAACTTACAGCAATGAAGTCCTCAGGGCTTTCATTGATGAAGATCATGCGCCCAATGATCTTCCTGATCCTACTAACTGGATTTGGTGAATTTATATTCTTAAATAATGTATGGCCAGTTTCAAACCTAAAATTAAGATCATTAATCTGGGATATCACCAGGAAAAAGCCCACATTAAATCTTAAAAATGATGCTTTTTATAATGGCTTAAATGGGGTTAGTATTCGCGTCAAAAAAAATGACCCAGAAAATAATCGCTTAGAAGGTGTACTTATTTACTTTCATTCGGAAGAAGAGCCTGGCAATAATAGAGTGATCAGAGCTGATTGGGGAACGATGGAACAGGCTCCTAACGGCAGGAATATGATCCTGACACTCTATGATGGCTATGAATACCAGGATAGTCAATATAAAAAACTCCCAAAAAAAGCCGACAATAAATATGAACTGTTGCGCAGTGAATTCGAAAAGGTAATTTTAAGTATTGACCTATCAAATTTCGACTTTAATAAAACAGACGATGAGCTCTTTAGTCAATATTATGAAATGCTTGATATCAAGCAATTAGTCTTTATGGAAGACTCGTTGGAGGAAAGGTACTCGACCCGCATTGATGATTATAAATTATATATAAATAAATTTTTTCATTATCGAAACCCAAATAAACTAAACCTAGAAATAACTGACTCACTTTTAGCTGCTGAACAGGGAGTTAAAAATCCAAAAATAAAACAATCGCTTTACTCAAAAGAAGCAATACCCGACTCCAGTTTTTATACTTTTCTTGAAACTGAAAACCAACTGAGAACGATAGAGGCTGCTAAAAATTTAACAAGAAATAGCAGAAATTATATTAAGCGCTCTGAAGAAGAATTTCTAACCAGGCAACGCTATATTAATAGATATAAAATTGAATGGCATCGTAAATTAATGCTCTCATTTGCTTGTATTGTTTTGTTTTTTGTTGGCGCACCTATGGGGGCTATTATCAGAAAAGGTGGCTTTGGATTTCCAGTAGTTTTCTCCATCATTTTCTTCTTGATCTTTCATATTAGTAATACTTCAGGAGAAAAAATGGCCAAAACGGGAGTTGCATCACCCCTTATTGGAATGTGGCTTGGAATTATGGTATTAATCCCATTTGCTATATTTTTAACCTATAAAGCGATAAATGATTCTTCCGTATTAGAAAAAGATTTTTACAAGAAAATCTTTATCCCTTTTAAGAAAATCTTTAAAAAAAAGAAAGTAGAAGATGAAAGTACTTCAACTCTGTCATAAATCTCCATATCCCGCAAAAGACGGAGGTTGTCTTGCAATTTTAAATATATCGCAAGGGCTCCTAAATGCTAGGGTTGACCTGAAGATCTTGACCATTGAAACTGCGAAACATCCTTTCGTAAAAGAAAATATACCTAAAGATTTTTTTAAGAAGACGGAAATTGAAAGTGTTTATGTAGATACATCTCTTAATATAGTAGATGCCTTTTCGAGTCTTATAACCCAGGATTCTTATAATATTAGTCGTTTTTTCTCGCCTGACTTTGATTTTAAACTACAAGAAGAACTAACGAAGAATGAATATGATATCGTACATCTTGAGAGTCTATTTATGACACCATACATTTCTACAATTCGGGCTTATTCAAATGCTCGTATTGTTCTTCGGTCTCATAACCTGGAATTTATCATCTGGAAAAGACTTGCAAAGCAGTCTTCGAATATGGCTAAAAAAGCATATTTAAAATTATTAGCGCATCAATTAAAAAACTATGAACTCGATGTATTAAATCAGGTTGATGGTATTGCCGCGATCAGTAAACGGGACGCGGAAGACTTCGAAGATCTGGGATCTAAAAAACCAAAAGAGGTAATACCGTTTGGAATTAACCTTAATGAATACTCTTTTCAGAAAAAAAACTATTCCGAACTTTCTCTTTTTCATTTAGGATCGATGGATTGGACACCAAATGTAGAGGGTGTAAACTGGTTTCTAGAATCTATATGGCCAGAAATTCATAAGCGTTTTCCCAATGCTAATTTTTATATAGCAGGAAGGGAGTTACCCGAGGAATTTTATCAAAATAGCTCTCCAAACGTGCATATTATAGGAGAAGTAGAAGATGCCAAAAAATTCATTAGTGCCAATTCGATTATGATCGTACCTCTATTATCAGGAAGTGGTATTCGTGTAAAGATCATTGAGGGAATGGCTCTTGGTAAAGCGATAATTTCAACATCTATTGGTGCCGAAGGGTTAAATTATAAGAACAAAGAAAATATATGGATTGCCGATATTGTTGACGACTTTATTGAAGCACTTCATTTTTTCAATGAAAATAAAGATGGAATTCAACGAATGGGAATTGCTGCTAGAGAATTGGTTAAAAGTGAATATGATGAAGGATTAATAATAAAAAATCTCTTGCATTTTTATGAAAAATTAATAGAAACCCCCATTCATAACCCAGGTAAAATCACTGCCTGATTACTATGAAGATATTCATTATTGCATCACGCGTCCCCTACCCACTTGAAAAAGGTGATAAATTAAGAATCTTCCATCAGGCTAAAGAATTGGCAAAAACGAATGAGGTTTTCTTATGCTGCTTAGAGGTTGGAAAAACACACCCAGAAGCTAAAAAGGAATTAGAAAAAATTTGTCAACATGTTGAGTTCATCAAATTAAATAAACTGAAAATCATTTTCAACTTATTTTTAACCCTTTTTTCATCAAAACCATTTCAAGTCGCATATTTCTACCAACGAAAAGCTCAAAAACAAATTGATACTATAATTAATCAATTCAAGCCAGATCATATTTACTCTCAATTGATAAGAACCAGCGAGTATGTTAAGATGAAACATCATATTATTAAAACGCTAGATTACATGGACTCTTTTTCATTGGGGATGAGTAGAAGAGCTGAAAACGCCTCCTTTCTTATTCGTCCAGTTCTTATATCAGAAGCAAAACGCTTGCTACACTATGAAAATGTGATCTTCGATTATTTTGAAAATCGTACGATTATTTCCGAACAAGACAAAGAACAAATTTGGCACAAAGGCAGAAAAGAAATTATTGTTATTCCTAATGGATTAGATTCAGAATATTTTCACCCTAAATCAATGGCTAAAAAATATGACCTTCTTTTCTCTGGAAATATGTCATACATCCCAAATGTAGATGCAGCCCTTTTTCTTGCAAAGGAAATTTTTCCATTAGTTTTAAAGGAGCTCCCTAATTGTAAGTTGATGATCGCTGGCGCTACCCCTCTTGCTAAGATTGAAGCCTTACGATCTGATCATATTTTTGTAAGTGGATGGATGGACGATATTCGTGAAGCCTATTGGGGAGCACGTATTTTCGTTGCACCTTTGAGATTAGGAAGTGGGCTGCAAAATAAACTACTGGAAGCTATGGCGATTAAAATGCCATCGATCACCAGTAAAATTGCCAATACCGCATTGGGAGCTAAGGAAAATGATGAAATTCTTATCTCTTCAACAGCCCAGGAATTTGCAGATCAAATAATATTTATATTAAACAATAAAGATGCTGCTGAATCTATTGCAGAAAATGGGTTTCAATATGTAACCTCAAATTTCAACTGGAAAACATCTTCAAAAAAGCTAGAAAGTGTAATAAAATGTACAATAGACGGCTAGGACATAAAATTGAATTATTTTTGTACTATACAAACAATGCAATGAAGGAAGAGATAATATTAAATTCGATTGAAGAAGCCATTGAAGATATCAAAAATGGTAGAGTAGTTATTGTAGTAGATGATGAAAATCGAGAGAATGAAGGGGATTTTATTGCAGCAGCCAACTGTGTAACACCTGAAATGATCAATTTCATGGCGACCCATGGAAGAGGATTGATATGTGCTCCATTAATTGAAGACCGTTGTAATGAACTTGGGTTAGACTTAATGGTAAGTGAAAATTCAGCTGCTTATGAAACGCCATTTACAGTTTCGATCGACCTTATTAGTCCGAATACAAGTACTGGGATTTCTGCCTCTGACCGTTCTTTAACCGTGAAATCATTAATTGATCCAAACACACGTCCAAAGGATTTGGGAAAACCAGGTCATATATTTCCCTTACGAGCTAAAAGCGGTGGTGTTTTGCGAAGAAGCGGACATACTGAAGCAGCTATTGATCTTGCAAGATTAGCGGGTTTTGAACCAGCAGGAGTTATCGTTGAGATAATGAATGAAGATGGGACGATGGCAAGGCTACCACAACTAAAGAAAATAGCAGAAAAATTTGATCTTAAGCTTATTTCGATCGAATGTTTAATAGAATACCGTCTAAAAAATGAAAGCCTCATTGAACGATTGGTTGATGTTGACCTTCCTACTAAAAGTGGGCATTTCGACCTTATCGCCTATCGCCAGAAAACAACCGGACAAGAACACCTTGCCTTGGTAAAAGGAGAATGGAATATTGATGAACCTGTATTAGTAAGGGTTCACTCTTCCTGCGTAACCGGTGATATTTTTGGCTCTTGCCGATGTGATTGTGGACCTCAACTTGAAAAATCTATGAAAATGGTAGAGGAGGAAGGAAAAGGTGTAATCGTATATATGAATCAGGAAGGAAGAGGTATTGGACTCATTAATAAACTAAAGGCATATAGCCTGCAGGAAAAGGGCCTAGATACAGTTGAAGCAAATATCGAATTAGGTTTTAAAGGTGATGAGCGTGATTATGGGATCGGCGCTCAAATTTTAAGAGACCTGGGCGTTAAAAAAATTAGACTCCTAACAAATAATCCAAAGAAAAGAACCGGTCTGATGGGATATCGACTAGAAATAGTTGAAAACATCCCCTTAGAAATAGAATCAAATAAGTATAATATCAATTATCTCAGGACTAAAAAAGAGAAAATGGGACACGAGCTTAAAATTGAAAATACTAAATAAAATAGATAGCTATTCATATGGAATTAAAACCAAGTGTAGAGGCAATCAACGTAACAATTGATAATAATAAAATTGTTTATGTTAGACCCAATGCCGGGTTTAACATTAGTCTAAATGATATACAAACTACTTTTCTTTGGGCAGTAAATGAAATGAAGCCAAATAAATTTAACGCGATGGTCGTAGGATCCCAAGGGATTAGCTTTGACCCGGACGCGAGGGATTATTTAAAGTCAGAAGAGTTTCAAAAACATATTGACAATTAC
>JAUVAY010000141.1 GCA_030591505.1 Flavobacteriales bacterium
ATGACTTCAGTTTTGAATTCTTCCATTTCATTGAATTCCCATCGACTAAAATGCTCATTTTGATCTTCGATCGATACTAAAAGACGAATTCCCTCATAAGGAATGCTTTCAATGATCTCCTGAGAGCCATTTCCCTCGGATTTGCTCTCCCATCTTACAGATGCTTTTTCTCCAATAGAAGGAGTGCTGTAATGACTGAGCATGGAAGAATCACGACGGTTCCATTCCGACCAATTTTTCCATTTTCTTAAATCATTTACTTGATTATAAATACTGTTGGGGCTTTGTTCGATTACAATTGTTTCTTTTATACCAATATGCTTAGGTGAAAAAAAAGCAACAATGACCCATAAAACAATGAAAGCAAGTAGAATAGATGCTATGACTTTGATAAACTTCATTTCAATAACTTAAAGTTATAGAGTGAATATATAAATATGCTTTAAATTTAAGAGATTATATGTAATCTTAAACTTTAGGTTAAACTTATTATAAACCGGTTATCTTCTTTTATTTTAGCAACTATTATGTGTGGAATCAGTGGCTACTTTTCTCGATCTGTTGATCATGATCTTTCAAATGAGTTGAAAGAGTCTTTAAACAGCATTTTATACAGAGGACCAGATGCAAATAATACCTGGATAGATAAAAATGCAGGTTTAGCTCATGCCCGTTTATCAATAATTGATCTTAGCGACAAAGGGAAGCAACCGATGCATAGTGAGGATGCTAATTTTCACATCGTTTTTAATGGAGAGATCTATAACTTTAAAGAACTTAAGAATGAGTTAATTTCTAAAGGCTATTCTTTTATTTCTAATTCTGATACGGAAGTCATTTTGCAAGGCTATCGCTATTGGGGGACAGGTGTTTTTAGTAAACTAAATGGGATGTTCTCACTAGGAATCTATGATCAAGATAAAGAAGTATTAATCTTGGCAAGAGATCGATTCGGAATAAAACCGCTGTATTATTTTCTTGATGAAGACAACTGTTATTTTGCCTCCGAAATGGCTTCTTTGCTCTGTTTTCCTATTCGAAGAAAACTCGATCATCAGGCCCTGTCAAACTACTTTCAATTTTCATACATCCCCAAAAACAAGAGCATTATTGAAGGTGTTGGTCAGTTAGACCAAGGGTGCTTTTTAAAAGTGAGTAAGAAAGAGAAAGAACTTCATAAATATTATAGAATTTCAACGACGAGTATCGACATAAGTTATGATGAAGCGATTCAAGGAATTTCCCAAGGCCTAGAAAAAAGTGTAGAAAGGAGATTATTAGCTGATGTGCCAGTGGCTACTTTCTTAAGCGGAGGTGTCGATTCTTCAATAATTACCTTATTAGCTTCAGAACGTAAGCCAGGACTTAAGTCATTTTCAGCCGGATTTTCGGAGTATCCATACTTTGATGAGTCTGTACAAGCAAAAGAATGGGGACAACACCTAAGTATCGATCATTCTATACTGGATCTAAAGCAAGATGATCTATTGAGCTCAATAGATGAGTTGTTAGCTGGATTAAGTGAGCCTTTTGCCGATACTTCAGCAATTGCTTATTATTTATTGAGCAAGCATGTGTCTGGTCAATCGAAAGTTGTTTTGTCGGGCGACGGTGCAGATGAGTTATTTGGTGGTTACCGAAAACATAAAGCAGAATACTTAACAAGAAAATACGCTTCTCTTTCGGGTATTGTATCTAAAATGAATTACCTGACTGGCTCAGCTGTAGGAAATAGAAATTCAAGACTTGGCAACTTAAAAAGGCAGTTGAAAAAATGGGTTGAATCGAGTGCACTTTCAAATGAAGAGCGCTATACCTTATGGGCCTCAATGGCATCAGAAAGAGAGTTGTCTTCACTTTTAGTTAATAACAGAGGGGGAAATCATATTCAAATTGATAAGCTTGACTCTCTTAATGAAATGTTGAAAATGGACATGGAGGTGGTACTTGCGGGCGATATGCTGACAAAAGTTGACAGAACAAGCATGCTAAATTCTTTGGAAGTACGAGTTCCTTTTTTAGATCATGAACTGGTTGATTTCGTATTTTCGCTACCTTCAGAATGGAAATTGAAAAAAGGGAAGAGAAAAGCACTTTTAAGAGACGCATTCAGAGGAAGGATCCCAAAGCAAATTCTTAATAGAAGCAAGAAGGGGTTTGAAGTCCCACTTAATGATTGGTTGCAAGGACCCTTAAAAGATAAAGTAGACAAGGTATTAAACAAGGAGATAATAATGGATCAGGGAATTATTAATTATGAAAAAGTGAATTCACTTATTTCACAATCGCGAAGTTCAAACCCTGGAAATTCACCTTACCTTATTTGGTCTTTATTGGTTTTTCAGAATTGGGTAAACAGATATAATCCTGAACTATAAATGCCTAAAATTCTACGCATAATTAATCGATTTAATTTAGGAGGGCCTACGTATAATGCTGCCTACTTAAGTCGCTATTTGCCTGACGAATACGAAACATTATTGATTGGTGGTGCCCACTCTGAATCTGAAGAAGACTCTTTTCATATTACCTCACAGCTAGGGCTCAATCCAATTACGATCCCAGAAATGAAAAGGGATATTAGTCCAAAAGATGATCAATTAGCTTATAAAAAGATTCTTCAACTGATCGATTGGTTTCAGCCGGATATCATTCATACTCATGCTTCAAAAGCAGGAGCGTTAGGGAGATTGGCCGGAATAAGAAGGAAAGTTCCCATCATAGTTCATACTTTCCATGGTCATGTTTTTCATTCCTATTTTAATAAAGTAAAAACACAAGCCTACATTTCTATTGAAAAAAAATTAGCGACCTATAGTGATGCTATCATTGCTATTTCTCCTTTACAAAAAAAGGAACTTGTCGAGCGTTTTGAGATTGCCTCAGAAAGTAAAACCAAAGTAATTCCACTGGGATTTGATCTTACCCGGTTTAAAGAAAGACAAGATGAGAAAAGAGGTATTTTTAGAAAGCGCTATAAAATCGACGAAGAATATATTGCTATTGGTATTATTGGACGTCTTGTTCAAATTAAAAATCATGATCTTTTTCTTCAATTAGCCGACAGAGTTCTAAAAAAGACAAAGAAAGAAGTCAAGTTCTTTATTATTGGGGATGGTGACTTAATGACCGATTTGAAAAAAAGAGCACGTGAGTTAAAATTAATTTCAGAGGAGCCTAACTTCTTAAATGATTCTTTGATATTTACTTCGTGGATCAAGAATATAGATGAAGCAATTGCTGGTTTAGACATAATTGTTATGACCTCTAAAAATGAAGGTACGCCTGTAAGTTTGATTGAAGCACAAGCGGGTGAACGAGCCATTATAACAACAGAAGTGGGTGGAATCAGGGATATTATTCTCCCCGGAGAATCTGGGTTTATAAGTCCAAATGGAGACTTAAATGGTTTAAGCGACCATCTTTGCAAGTTGATCGATGATGATGAATTAAGAAGTGAAATGGGTAAAATGGGTCATTCTTTTGTACGAGAAAAATTCACGTATCAGCGCTTAGCAAAAGACATGGATCAATTGTATAAGAAATTACTAAAGGAGAAAAACATTAATTAAATCCTATTTTTAATTTTCAGGAGAACCAATTTTAATACATTTGTTGCAAAGGCCCATTCTAGCATGAACAAACTAATATCATTTACCATAGTAATTTTATTTCTGAGCTCCTGTTCGGTAAATAGTGATTTAATGTTTAAGACATCAAAGGACTTTGAGTATGATGAGCCTACTCAATTAACCTATGAGGAGTATAAGTTATCACCTAATGATATCATTACTTTCTATCTGTATACGAACGATGGGTTTATGATCATCGACCTTCAGTCATTGGGAACGAATAATAGATCGAGTAATGTTAACAGTAGAGTTCAGGTAAAATACTTGATTGAGGAGGATGGATTTGTTAAGTTACCGACCCTACGAAGAGTCAAATTAGAAGGAATGACGATCTATGAGGCGGAGGATTTTTTGGAGAAGGAATATTCAAGAGAGTATATCGATCCCTTTGTGATTTTAAGAGTATTAAACAGGAGAGCGATCGTATCTACAGGAGCCGGTGGTAAATCTGCGGTTGTTCAGTTAGAGAATGCGAATGTTCGACTAATTGAAGCATTAGCTTTGGCAGGAGGTATTGTTGATAGAGGTAAAGCCAAAGAGATCAAGGTAATAAGAACCAATGGTGATTCACTTCAGGTATTTAAATTCGACCTTTCTAAAATAGAAGGCATTGAGGCAGCAGACATGATCATTCAGTCAAATGATATTATTTATGTTGAACCAAGTCCGCAAATTGCCTCCGAAGTTTTAAATGACCTTGTACCGATCTTAACACTTTTTACTAGTATGGTTGCGGCTTATGCTCTTGTAGTTGCAATCTCCCAATAATATATGATAGGCGATAACATATCCGACAATAATTCGAATTTCGAAGGTTATCGAGAAAGGCTAACTAACTTTTCACAAGAGTTTGAGTTTGGCTTATTCATCTATATTATTAAAAAGTCGATGATTTGGATTGTCATGATCATCGGATTATTTCTATTCATCGCCTTCCTTTATATTCGATATACTATACCTATTTATGAAGCGAATAGCACCATTCAGTTAAGTAGAAACAACACTGCTAAAAAGGTGCTGGGTATTGGTCAACTATATGAAGATGCAAGCCTGTCGGGTGAGATCGAATTGATTCGATCTAAATTTTTAATTAGAAAAGCGGTTGCAAAACTTCCTCTTGAGTTAAGCTATTTTGTAAAAGGGGATATTTTAAATGATGAAAAATATAAAACATCTATTTATGAGATTGAAATTGTTAAGATAATTGACTCTTCTGTAATAGGTAAGCCGATTTTTATAGATTTCCTACAAGATCAGTTTATTAATTTGGAGTATGGCAATTTCACTTCTGAGCATGAATTTACTATCAATGCATTGATTGAAACCCCTGCCTTGTCATTCTATATTAAAAGCGATCATAAAGAAAAGCTCTATGATATAGACTTTACTAATTCATATTTCTTCATTATTAATAATAGCGAAGAACTGGTGAATCGCTTTTATCGTGGAGTTTATGTAAGTGTTCTTAATCCAGGGGCACAAACGATCAAGGTTGGCTTAAATTATAGTAATGCTCGCTTAGCAATGGACTTCGTTAACCAATTGTCAGCTCAATATATAGCCTATGATCTGGAAAAGAAAAGCGGAAGTTCAGCAAATATCCTGAAGTTTATTGATGTTCAGCTCGACACTGTTTTCTTGCGATTGAATGCTGCAGAAGCTATGCTTCAGTCATTTAAGAAAGAACATAAAGTAACCAACGTTAATAATATATCGAATTTGTATGTCGAAAATTATAATAAGCTTCAAGAAGAGTTACTAAAAATAGAGTTAGAGGAGAATGTACTTGATCAAATTTATAAATCAGGTAAAGAAAATAAGGAGATTGAATTGTATAATCTGATCCCTTTTTTAGCAGGAACTGAATACGAGAACCTACTTTCATCAATGATGAATTCAATGCATGAATTGCTCATGAAAAAGGAAGAGTATTTGTATACTGGAACGAAAGAAAATCAACGAGTAGCGGCCATTGATTATCAATTAGGGATTCAAAGAAATTTGTTATTTGAAAGCATAAAGAATTTAAAACTGAGATTGGCATCGCGAAAAAGTTCAATTCAATTACGTTTAAAGGAATTCGATAAGATCTTTCTTGAAATGCCGAATCAGGAAATGGAACTTACACGTTTGCAACGCTTGTATGAGATAAATGAAAAGTACTATACCATGCTTCTTGAGAAGCAAATTGAGTATAGGATCTCGAAAGCTGGATATGTAACCAATAATCAGGTATTGGAATCTTCTTCCTACCCCTCGGTTCCTATTAGTCCAAAGCCAAAAGTTACCTATATATCATTTTTGATCGCGTCCATAATTTTGAGTTTGATATTTATTATTATTAGGTATCTAACCCATAATAACATCACCTCATTAAATGAGATAACCAGACTATCTAATGCTTCAATTGGTGTTTTAGGCTTGGTTCCAAAATATGATAACGATATGCCAGTTTCAATGCTTTTGGTAGATAAGAAACCAAAGTCTGTTCTGGCAGAATCCTTTAGGTCGATCAGAAGTAATTTACAGTTTATTGATAATTCTCCAGGGTCTAAATTGGTGAGTATCACCTCAACAATTTCTGGTGAAGGAAAAACATTTATTGCAATCAATTTAGCAGGTATTATTTCCTTTAGTAATAAAAAAGTGATCATTCTTGATCTTGATATGAGGAAGCCTAAAATTCATAAGGCTTTTAATACAGATAATAGTAAAGGGATGAGTACGCTGCTTATAGGTAAAGCTAAATTGGCAGATTGCATTCAAAAAAGTCAGACTGAGAATCTTGATTTTATTACCGCGGGACCTGTTCCTCCTAATCCATCAGAATTATTACTAAATCCTGAACTCGATACTATTCTTGAGGAATTGAAAGAAATTTATGATGTGATAATTACTGATAACCCTCCTGTTGGTTTGGTTACTGATGGAATAATAATGCTACAAAAGGCTGATTTCCCAATCTATGTTTTCAGGGCCGATTATTCTAAAAAGCAGTTTATACAAAACGCTGATAGATTAAAGAATGAGAATCATTTCCATAAAATTTCCGTAATACTAAATAGCGTAGACATCAACCGAAATAGATATGGATATAATTATGGCTATGGTTACGGCTATGGCTACGGATATACCTACGGTTATTACGACGAAGTGAGCAAAAAAAAGAGTAGGATATTTAAAGTTAAAAAATAGATTCATCCTACATTGATAAGCATAATACTTAAGTTATTTTTACAAGATGCAAGACGAAAACTATCTATGGTGGATATACGGAGCCTATTTTATTGGGTCGATTGTGTTTTCAGTGTTGATCAATTTTATCTTTTTGAAGTTCGCTCAAAACCTTGGTATTCGAGAGGATATTACCGCTAGCAAAAGATGGAGCATAGTTCAGAAACCAGCATTTGGGGGTATTTCTTTTTATATTCTCTTCCTTCTTTCTTTTAGTTCTTTTACTGTTTTCTTTTCTCCGATCGCAGGTACTCCCAATGCAGTGATGATGGGGTTGGTATTTGCCACAGCCTTGTCTTTTTTAATGGGCCTAGCTGATGACGCATTTAATACACGACCATTGCTTAAGTTAGGAATACAAATACTCTCTGCTTTAGTACTTATTTATACAGGAACCTTTATTCAGCTGTTCGACACAATGAGTCTGAATTATTTAATTACGATAGTGTGGGTAGTTGGTATAATGAATTCTATTAATATGC
>JAUVAY010000058.1 GCA_030591505.1 Flavobacteriales bacterium
AAAGAACATTTAACTGTAATTAATGCCATTGCATGCAAAATCGTGTATAGAGCTTTTGCTACTATTAAAAGGCAAACTCCATATATAGTTTTAGCTCAATAATATTTGGAATAGTCTTAGAATACACAAAGAATTTACACAAAGTTCGCAAGGAAAAAATGGGTATTTTATTCACTAATTTATGCATTTAAGCTTTCACACATTTAAGCTTTCACCCTACCCATTTCCATTTATCTTCTTTGCTTCTGTTAACCAGGCCTTCATCTGCCATAAAACGAAGGATCTCAAGGATCTTATCTTCTTCTATTCTGGGTAATTCAGCTAGAATTTCATTAAGTCCTCTCTCTCCCTTCTTTAGTACTGCTACTAAATTATTCTCCAATTCAAGATCATTCCCCTCCGCCCTTTTTTTTCTCAAACAAACATCGCATTTACCACATTCCTCTGCAGAAGTTTCTCCAAAATACTCAAGCAATTGAATGTTTCGACATTTCTCAGCATTAACGAAGGCAATCATCGACTCTCCACGTTTAAGTTGTTGCTCTTTCAGAGCACCATACGACTCATAGCTAATTTCCAGATGCTCTTCCGGAATACGCTCAACTAAAAAAGTGATCTTTGGCTTATCATTAGCTGGTAAGTAGTCGATCAGTTCTATACTATCAAGGTACTTTAATTGTTTTACCAACTCCTTTACATCAACTCTGGTTCTTTTAGCAATAAGGTATTCATTGATCTTTACATAGCTATCGAATAGTCCTGAATACGAGCGCAATAGGGTTTTTATTAGCAATTCATGCTTTGAATTAGCTACTTCAAAATAATACAACTCTGCTTGGTTTACTTTTATTTTAAGTTTGGACGGTTGATGGAGAGAATCACTAAGATGATAATAGCCTGTCCTTTCCAATATTTTAATACTATTAAAAACTTGAAGCACTGTTAAATTAATTCGTTCAGCAATTGCTATAATATCAAAATTGAAGCTCTCTTCCATACCGGATCCAAAGGCTAATTGATAGTAATTTGCTATTCCACTATATACTTTTTTAATCACACTAATCTCTGGGTATCCTCTTTCAATACGCTCTTTTAAAGCGATCACATCTCCCTTATTATACACTAAAACTGCATAAGCTCTTAAACCATCCCTTCCTGCTCTTCCTGCTTCTTGAAAATAAGCCTCTATAGAATCCGGAATGTCATAATGAATCACTGTACGCACATTTGCTTTATCTATCCCCATACCAAAAGCATTCGTTGCTACAATAATCCTAACCTTCTCCTTTTTCCATTCCTCTTGAGTTTTATCTTTTAACTCAGGACTTAATCCAGCATGATAAGGGGCTGCACTTATCCCATTATTCTTAAGCCATAAAGCCAATTCTCGTGTTAATTTTCTACTTCTAACATAAATTATCCCCGATCCTTCCCGTGTTTGTACTCCTCTTAACACACGTTGTCGCTTATTCTCGTCTTCTATAACTATATAATGTAAATTTTCCCTTTCAAAAGAAGTACTTAATACATTCTTCTTCGAAAACTCAAGTCTTTTTTGAATGTCATCCACTACACTTGGTGTTGCAGATGCCGTTAAGGCAAGTATAGAAGCTTTTGGTTGGTATTGTCTACTATCAGCGATCTGGAGATATGAAGGTCTGAAATCATAGCCCCATTGCGATATACAATGGGATTCATCGACAGCAATTAGTGCTACTTTCATTTGCTTGAAACGCTCAATGAATAGCTCATTTTTTAGCCTTTCCGGAGAAACATAGAGAAATTTTGTATCCCCATAAATACAATTATCGAGAATTCTGTCTATTTCACGAAAATCCATCCCTGAAACAATATATTCAGCAGCAATTTTTCTTTCTTTCAAATTAGCTACTTGATCTTTAATCAGTGCGATCAAAGGAGAAATGACAACACAAACCCCATCCATTAGTAAGCCTGGGACCTGAAATGTTAATGATTTTCCTCCACCAGTTGGCATTAATGCAAGCACATCATTACCAGCAAGAACCTCTTCAATGATCTCTTCTTGCAAAGGACGAAAAGAGGTAAACCCCCAGTATTCTTTTAAAACTTCTAATGCTTGACTCATGTGCCGTAAAAATCCTTTCCTAATTCATGTTGAGAACCTTAGTTTAAAGGTAAAAAACAAAGGTAGGCTAAACAAAGCAATCATTTAATACTTACCTATCTACTTTGATTCACCTTTAATAATTTGTAAATTATGATGAGAACAAGATCATGAAAAGAATTATCGCCCTAATTATCGTTTTAATTACTTTCAACCAAGCATCCCTAAATGCCCAGAATATTGCATGTTTAAATCTTGCGGGGCTTGATTTTGGTGGATGTACCATGTTTCTTGGCTATGGAATTATTGATGGATCATGTACGGCTATTTCCGGCTGTAGTACAGAAATTGATGGTGTAGATTATCAAGAATTTATTTTTAGTGATCCCTTGGAATGTGAAGCCGCTTGTTCCTTTACATGTATGGATTTAATTTACCTCGATTTTGGACCATGCGATGCTATAATAGGATTTGGAATGCTAGATGGGGTTTGCACAGAAATTAGTGGTTGTGGTCCAATAATTAATGGTTTTGATTTCTCGCCATATTTTTCTTCTTCATCCGAAGATTGTCAACTTGCTTGCAGTCCAATATGTATGGACTTAGCAGGTATTAATTTTGGACAAGGATTAGCCTTTTTAGGTTATGCAATGATCGGTGGTCAATGCACCGCATTATCCGGAAATGGCCCTATTGTGAATGGAACTGATTATTCACTTTTTATATATGACAGTCAAGAGTTGTGTGAATCACAATGCTCGGGAACCTGCATGGATCTTGTAAACATAGACTTTGGTGAGTGTACCATGGCCCTCGGGATCACTTTAATTGATGGTCAGTGTATTTCTTTATCAGGATGTGGCTATGAAGTAAATGGAGTTGATTATGAAGACTATTTTTTCGATAATTTAAATGATTGTGAAACTTCCTGCCTACCCTTTACAGAACCATGTGTAATTCCTGAGATCATTGATTCTACATTCGGATGTTTTGAAGTTTATGAACCTGTTTGCGGTTGTGATGGCGAAACCTATTCAAATTCATGCTATGCAAGAGTCTATGGAGGAGTTAGCCATTGGACAGAAGGTATTTGTATGACAGATATTAATGAACATCCCCTCCAATCGATAAAAATTTATCCTAATCCGGCTAATAATTTATTGAAAATTGAAAATCCTGAATTTGAGGAGCTTAGTCTGAAGATTTATGATATGACAGGGAAAATTATTATTTCAACTCAAATTAATTCTTCTACTTATCTTGATATTTCGTATATTAAGCAAGGAATTTATCTTCTTCAGTTGAATACCAATAAGGGTAGCTCAAAAGTGAAAAAGCTTATTATCCATTGATTTTTAAAGCAATAAAGCCCTCAACTTGTAAAACATGAGACAATAAGGTAGTATTTCATCTATTTATGAGATACAAGACACATTTGGCTTCATTAAATTCATTAATTTTGCAAAATATTTAAACGATTAAACTATGATTGTTCAAGATACTAGAATTGAGATAGAGAAAACTACAAATTCTCGTCTACCCCATACTGATGTTAATAATTGTCCTTTCGGAAAAGTCTTTTCCGATCACATGTTAGAAATGGACTTTATTGATGGAAAATGGAGCAAAGCATATATTAAACCCTATCAAGATCTTGTCCTTAGTCCTGCAACTATGGTATTTCATTATGGTCAGGCGATATTTGAAGGGATGAAAGCTTATCACTTAGAAGATGGTGGCGTTGGATTATTCCGACCAGAGGATAATATTAAAAGAATGAATGTTTCTGCTCATCGTATGTCGATGCCTGAAATTCCTGAAGATATTTTCTTTGAAGGATTAAAGACATTGATAGATCTCGATAAAGGATGGATTCCAACGAATGCAGACAGTTCACTTTATATTCGTCCGGTTATGATAGCATCGGATGATTTCATTGGAGTAAAAGCATCAAAAAATTATAAATTTCTCATTTTCACTTCACCAGCTAATGCTTATTACACCGAACCGGTAAAAGTGAAGATAGAAACCAACTTTTCTCGAGCATGTAAAGGCGGAACAGGTTTTGCGAAAGCTGCTGGTAATTATGCTGCTTCATTGTATCCTGCTACATTAGCTCGTAAAGACGGTTATGACCAACTTATCTGGACGGATTCAGAAACACATAGTCATGTTGAAGAAGCCGGAACTATGAATGTAATGTTTGTGATCAATGGCAAATTATTAACGCCTCCATCAAGCGAGACTATTTTAGACAGTATCACACGTAAAAGTGTTGTTACCTTAGCTGAACAAATGGGTATTCCCGTTGAAGAAAGAGGTATCACTGTCGCCGAACTTATGGAATCCATTCATAATGGAACCCTAGATGAAGCGTTTGGTGCGGGTACTGCAGCTACAATTGCTCCTATATCGCTTATTGGATTTGAAGGTAAAGACTATCAATTAGCAGATCCTAAAACGTGGAAAATTTCAACAAAACTTCTAAAGGAGCTAAATGATATCAGAATTGGTAAAAAAGAAGATGTCAATAACTGGCTTGTGAGAATTTAATTAAAGAACACTATTTTTGGAGCTGTTGATTTAATAAGTCAGCAGCTTTTTTATTTGCTATGAAAATACTAACCGTTGTAGGGGCCAGACCTCAATTTGTAAAAGCCGCCGTTTTAAGCCGATTAATAAAAAATGACTCATCACTTGAAGAGGTTTTAGTTCATACAGGTCAGCATTTTGACTCTGCAATGTCTGATATCTTCTTCGAACAAATGAATATTACAAAACCCCATTATCATCTGGAAGTAAATTCCTTATCTCATGGAGCGATGACAGGCAGAATGCTGGAAAAGATCGAAGAGGTACTCCTTATCGAAAAACCTGATGTTGTATTGGTTTATGGAGATACTAATTCAACCCTTGCAGGAGCATTAGCTGCCCAAAAGTTGCATATTCCACTAGCTCATGTTGAAGCAGGCTTGCGCAGCTTTAATATGAATATGCCTGAAGAAAGCAATCGTATTATTACTGACCGACTGTCTTCAATATTATTTGCTCCGACATCAACGGCAATTAAAAATTTAGATGAAGAAGGCTATGCTAATTTCCCAACTGAGGTCGTGAAATCAGGTGATATAATGCTTGATGCAGCGATGTTTTATGCCAAGGAGTCTTCAACAAAAGCAAACTTAGGTTTCGAATTACCATCAAAATTTATTGTTTGTACCCTACATCGTGCAGAAAACACCGATGATCCGATACGACTTGCCTCAATTGTAAAAGCTTTAAATGCAATTCATGATGATATTGAGATCATCCTTCCCTTGCACCCGCGGACAAAAAAGAAACTTGAAGAATTTAATATTGAACTCAAAGTTAATGTCATCCTTCCTGTTGGCTACTTTGAAATGATAGAACTATTAAAGAATTGTGAGCTGATAATGACGGATAGTGGTGGCTTACAAAAAGAAGCCTACTTTTTTTCTAAGCCATGTATTACATTACGAGATGAAACAGAATGGACAGAATTAGTAGAAAACGATTATAACCTTCTTGTTGGATCCAACTATGAAGAAATCCGCTCAGCTGTTCAGAAAATGTCGTCAATTACTTTAGACTTTTCAACTCAATTATACGGAGATGGGAAAAGTGGTGAAAAAATAATTCAAAAACTAAAAGAGACCTTTAATCAATAATTATTGATCATCGAAATCAATGCTAACGTTTTCAGTACGCGGATGAGATTGACAGGTTAAAACGTATCCTTGCTCAACTTCTTCGTCGGTCAATGCATAATTTTCGTCCATTTCAACCTTCCCTTCAGTAACCAGTGCACGACAAGTTCTGCATACACCTCCTTGACAAGAATACGGTGCATCAATTCCGTTATCTTCCGCCACTTGCGTAATGGAACTTCCATTAAAAGGAACTTCAATAGTGTGAACCTGATCTTCTAATGTTATTTTTACTTTACTAATATTATTTGCACTCATTGTAGTTTGATTCTGT
The DNA here is from genome assembly GCA_030591505.1 of Flavobacteriales bacterium. Taxonomy (GTDB): domain Bacteria; phylum Bacteroidota; class Bacteroidia; order Flavobacteriales_D; family JAHECK01; genus JAHECK01. Next base: position 6,089 of record JAUVAY010000058.1, read on the forward strand.
AATTAGATTGCGCACAAATTTAATTTTTCTCTTTAGATTTTCAAGTCCCATAACCAAGGAAGCGGTTCTTTTTTCTTAAATGCATTGTAAAAACGGTACCCTACATAAATATTTACACTAGAAAAGCCATAGCTAGTCCCAATATTATTGACTTCAGTAAGTGAAAAGCTATTGTTAAACATAGACAATCCTGCATAAAACACATCATTATTATAACCTACAGATGCTCTAAATACTGAAACCACATTTAAACCAGCTTGTCTAAACTTCTCATTAGTCCCTTCAATAAAAAGCTTGTCTGATTTAACTCCTAACCCCAGCCCAAGTGTTAAGGATAAAAAAAAGTACTTAACAACGAAATTATGGGCATAACCACCCACCGAATAATAATTTCCAAGATTGGCTTTATGGATCTTCATATCTCCCATGTCAATTTGATACTTAACACTTGTCAACGATGAATCTGCCCGTATAAAATACCACGAAAAACCACCTCCTAAAACAAATGACCCTGCACTTTTTTTCTGTCGTTCACTAAAAGTAAATGCCGCTTGATAAGAGAACTTTTTATAATTAAAAACATAATATCCCGCTGCTCCAAATGAAGTAACACCAAGGTCTCCACGTGAAGGGTATGGATCTCCATTATTCCATCCAGGAATAATTCCTGACGGATTTGCTAAATAATAACCTTTAGACCATTGAAACGATAAGTCAAATATTAACTTCCTTCCATAGATATGCGTTGAAAGATCAAATCTTTTTGTTTTTCCATAGATATGATCATCATTATTAATAAAGGGTAAATTAAAAGCCATGTTAATACCCAACCATTTATAGGTAAATCCAAAACCAATATTTAAAGGGTCATTTGGTTTAAACAACAGAGAATTCCCACTCTTTCCAGTACTATCAGCCTCATTATTTGTTAGAGTAAACTCATTTTTCTTTGAAATAATTACAAACCTAGCGGTAAATACATCCTCGTAATTAACAATATAATTAGTATCAATATCTTTATACTCCTCATCAAGATCTTGAGAATAACCATAGCTCATAAAAAACATTGAAATAATCAATATAAAAACAGAATATTTAATAGTCCTATTCATTCAATGCTGCCCTATTAATTTTACCATTAGCACTTCGTGTAAATTCACTTATAAACTTACTTTCTTTAGGTCTTTCAAAAGAGCTTAAGCCACTGTAGTCCGGTGGGTTATTCAAAATATAATCCTTTTGACTACTCTCAAAATAAACTATCACTTTTTCACCCAGTCCCACATCCTTTTCTTTTGAAATAATAAAAGGAATATCTATCAAACTAGCCAATTTTCTTTCTATCGTTTCCGGATAAACTTTAACACCTCCTGTATTAATAACATTATCCTCTCTTCCCATCCATAAAAAATGACCTTCATCTACTTTCTCAACAATATCTTTTGTAATAATGGGTGACTCATTAAGGTGCCTTGCTGAAACTTGCAAACATCCCTTTTCTGTTACACTCCAATTAAAAGCATCTAACACTTTAAAGTAGCGAGACTTTCCCTTTCCATTTACCTTCCGAATGGCAATATGAGTAAGTGTTTCACTCATGCCAAATGTTTCATAACAAATCGCTTTATAGTTTTGTAACTTAGATTCAAGAACAACATCAACTTTACTCCCTCCTATTATTATCTTAGAGAAAAGCTTTAGTTTCTCTGGACTTTCATTTAATATTTTTAATAGTTGATGAGGCGTAAAGGCGCTAAATTTTATTTTTTCATCCAGGTTCCGAATAGGATTGGTTGAGGGAACAACGATTTCCAATTTTAATTTCCCAACAATAGCCCGTACTAACATCATTTTACCAGCCACAAAGGATAAAGGTAAAGCCCCTAATACAAGATTTCCTTCTTTAAGATCAAATTCATTTAAGGTGATTTTCGCTGATGCTATTAATGCACTCTTAGGAAAGGTCATTTCCTTTATAGCTCCTGTAGTACCCGAACTCATGATCTTAAACTCATTTGAGTCAGAATTCCAATACTCAAGAAAAAGCAATATATCCTTTATCAGCTCACCAACAACAGAACTTTCATTCCGAATGATAGTAATCATTTCATTGAGTGAATATTTCTGAAAATCAAGCAGCATCTTTATATTTTTCCCCAACTTTTATCTGGATCATAAAACAACTCTCCATTTAATATGTGTAAAGGAGAAGCATAATTATTGGAATACAACCCTCCTGTACCCAAACCTTGAGGTATAGTAACACCTTTTGAAAAGGAATATTGTGCAATCGAATTTAGTCCAATATTTGATTCTAAGGCTGAGGTCAACCACCATTTCACATTTGCCTCTTCGGCAATAGTTATCCATTCATCACAATCTCCAAATCCCCCAAGTAAACTTGGTTTTAAAATGATATAATCCGGTTTCACTTTTTTTATCAGTGCGTACCTTTCTTTTTTACTTCGCAGCGGAATTAATTCTTCATCAAGGGCAATAGGAATTGGTGATCTTTTACATAATTCTTCCATTTCATTCCACTGTCCAACCGCTATTGGTTGCTCAATAGAATGAATATCATAAGCAGACAATCGTTGTAACTTATCTAATGCTTCGTTAATGGTAAATGCACCATTTGCATCCACTCTAATTTCTATTTCCTCAGCACTATAATTTTTTCTAATCTCTTTTAATACATCTATCTCCTGTTCGAAATCGATGGCCCCTATCTTCAATTTAATACAATTAAACCCTAATTTTAACTTTTCACTTAATTGTTCAAGCATAAATTGCTTTTCCCCCATCCAAAGCAGACCGTTAATTAGAATTGATCGCTTACCCTTAGTGAAATCAGAAGGAAACAAAATCATTTCTCCTTCAGTAGTAAGATCAAGTAAAGCACTTTCAAATCCGAATTTCATAGCAGGATAATCATCCAAAATATCCAGATCAATCTTTCCTTTTTTCTCGAATTCGCTTATCACATCCTTTAGAATTACCTCAAAGTCTTCTCTATCATCAATGCTTAATCCAACAAGTGGATTGCATTCACCAAAACCAAGTTTATCATTTTTTTCGATTCGAATGATCCAAACATTATTATGATACAATACACTTCTTGAGGTACCGGCAGGTCTCTTAAATTCAAGTCTATGATTTTTATAGCTGATTTTCATATTAATGCAATTCCCAATCCAAATAAAAGTGTGAAAAATGCAATACTTAATGCCAGGTTCTTTAATTCAGGATCTAGTTTTTGTTCATCTTCTACTTTATAAACAACAAGTAAATTTCTAATAAAAAAAGGCAGTGAAAGCAAGATGAGAAAAGGACTAAAGGATGAAAATTTAATAAGTATATAAGAAATTATAGCGGCCCAACCACCAATAATGAGAAAAGCATGATAAGTGCGTGATTTAGCAAAACCATACTTTACAACGATGGTCATTTTATTGGATTCTTTATCGTTTTTAAAATCTCTTAAGTTATTCAAATTCAAAATTGCTGTACTAAAAAGACCTAAAGTAATGGCAGGTAAAACGATAGTAAAATCAAAACTAAGGGAAATTAAAAAGTAGGTTCCAATAACAGCAACAAGACCAAAAAAAACAAACACAAACAGGTCACCTAAACCACTATAACCATACGCTTTTACGCCTACTGTATATCGAATAGCTGCCCAGATAGCGGCAATCCCAATCAACAGGAATAAAGAACTTTTTAATAATGTATCCCAAGCAAATGATTGAATAATTAATACACTTCCGCTTATAAATGATAAGAGTGCAAATAAATAGATCACCCTTTTCATACTTTTCTTATCAATATCACCACTTTGCAAAGCTCGAGTTGGACCAAGGCGCTGATCATTATCCGTTCCTTTAACAAAATCACCATAATCATTTGCAAGGTTAGATAAGATTTGCAGTAATAATGTTGTTAAAACAGCTAATGATAATACAAACCAATTTGAATTTCCATCGCCCAATGCTACAAATCCCCCCATTAATATCGAAGACAATGACAAGGGTAATGTCCTCAATCTAAACGCCTTAATCCACTTGTTCATCCAAATTTTATTTCTCACTAAAGTAATGGTTTCATCTACAAATTAACAAATTGGTTTTGCACATATGCCTTTTAATATCTATACCCAACCGTTTGTTATTTACAAGGTAAAATACTCGATATTTCTCCTTAGATTACAGGCGTATTATACAGTTATAAAACCTTATTAGCCCCTATGTCAAATAATGCTTTTGAAGATGAGAACTTCTTGATAACATTACGTGATGAATACATTATTGATATTTTCATTAAAGATTTTAAAGAGCTTGAAAAAGAGGATATAGTAAAAATGCAGAATTGGGTTTCAAAAAATGCGACTCAAAAATTTCTTTTCAATCTTGCCGAGTTTGGAAATGGCAGTAACGCTACTAGAGAAGCCCGGGAATATGCTTCAAGCAAAGAAGGGAATATGCTAACTGTTGGGACAGCATTGGTTGTGAGGAATTTAGCTCAACAATTGATCATGGATTACTATATTAAGTTTAATAGCCCTATATACCCTACTCGCGTATTTTATAGAAAAGATAAAGCCCTGAATTGGATAATAAAACAACGTGAAGCTAAACTGGAAGAATAATTATTGTTAACGATTCAAGCATGTATTAAATTTATGAAGAATAAATTTTTTGAGACCGAAAACACTAGCTCTGAATTTATTGATGACTATTTACTACACATTAAAATCAAGGAATTTAAAGAATTACAATTAAGTGATTATAAGGAAATTAAACAATGGGTTAAAGAAACGATCGTAGATAAAAAAATAGTTAATCTACTTGAGTTTAATCCAGGAAGTTCATCATCAAGAGAATCCAGAGAGTATGCCTCCAGCAAGAATGGAAATAACCTAAATATTGGGGCAGCAATAGTAGTCAATAACTTGGGGCAACAACTTATTGGTGATTATTATCTAAAAATTAATAAGCCTCTCAACCCTACAAAAATATTTAGTAATAAAGAAAAAGCACTAAGTTGGATTAAAAGCCAATTTGGTGAAAATATAAATGATTAACTTTTAGTTCTAAGCAGTCTAAAATAATCACTGAGAATTTCGGCATTTATTTTCCTAGGGGTTTTAATTTCTAAAACACTTCTCCCCTTTGATCGCTTAAGTATTTCAAAACCATTCCTTAATGAACTCATATCATTTGCAGATACGTAACTGATGTTATAGGCTTTGCATAACATTTCCATATCCACATTATGGTGGGTCTCAAAATAAGTTTCAAATCCTTCAATGTTCTTTGGCCCTGGCAAAATACGAAAGATCCCTCCTCCTCCATTATTGATCATAATGATCTTTAAATCACTTTCATGATCATTCCACCATGCATTCGAATCATACAAAAATGATACATCGCCAGATAGTAGCCATGTTTCTTTCGTATTCTTTAAAGAATAGCCAAGTGCCGTACTACTGCACCCATCAATTCCGCTCGTTCCTCTATTGCAAAAGGTGTTAATTCTTACGTCATTTATAAGTTGCTGATAGCGAACTGCTGACGAATTAGCTATATGAAGATCACTTCCTTCATCCAGTTCATTCAATATATAATCAAAGACTTGAAGATCAGAAAAAGTTAAGTTCTTTTTAAACTCACCATATATCTTAGTAGATCGATCATATTGTCTTCGCCAAATACTTGCATAATCAGCGATTACATTAGCGGATGCTTTACAAAGCTCTGCAATAAAACGACTAGGTTCATCAACAATAGAGTTACTTAATGCCTGATAAGTATCCCTGAACACACCTGTCTGACTTATTTGCCAATGTTCCTTAGGTGAATGAGCCCGGAGAAACTTCTTTATCATTTTTGAAATTATTGCATCTCCTATTGTTATGAGAATTTCAGGAGCATAGTTCTTTTGAGTTTGCTCTATTGTCAACAAGGTTTTATCAATAGAGGAAATAAAGCGATCAGAATAAAGATTAGAAGTCGTTTCCGTAAGAACAACAAGCTGATCCATTCTACTCAATTCACTAATTAGCTTATTTAACTCATCATCTGGGCTCAACTGACCACAAAGTAACATCACCCGTTTACTTTCAGAGAAACGCTGAATATACTTTGTATAATCAATAGTGTCTTTTAGTGTGACTTCTTCAGTAAAGCAAAGAATTGAATTCATATCAAACTTATCTATACTATTGTATAGAGGTTCTTCGTATTCGATATTGATATGTACTGGTCCTGGAACTGGTTGCATTGACCGATCGATGCATTCGCAAATTTCCTTATCGAGGATTTTATAATCAGAGATATTACTCTCCAAGGGAATATTTAATTCAGTATGGATAAAATTGGACAGTGCACCACGTTGACGAATCGTTTGTCCTTCTCCTTTATCAATCCAGTAATGAGGTCTATCTGCAGATAAAATGATCAATGGGATTCCCTGATAAAAGGCCTCTGAAACTCCCGGTGCATAATTAAGTAATGCAGAACCACTTGTACAGGTCACCACAACGGGCCTTCCTGTTTTCTGATACATTCCTATAGCCACAAAAGCAGCAGATCTTTCATCTGCAATAGAATAGAGGTTTACGTCATTACGCTTGACCAACTCTTTTATTATAGGAGCGTTTCTTGAGCCTGGAGAAATAATAAAATCACTTACTCCTTTTTGCACAAGCAATTCGATCAGGTGAATAGTGGCTATTTTATCCGTTTGCATTCAATGATTTTAGCATGCTAATTTCGATAAAATTATAAGATTCTCAACAGTGTTTCTGCCTTCAATTCAGTTTCACTCCATTCGTCCATTGGAATTGAATCTTTTGTTATGCCTCCTCCTAAGAATAGGCACAATACATCCTTTTCAATAATAGCAGACCTTAGGTTTACAAACAAGTGTTTTTTATTCTTGTTCACGGGACCAATAAAACCAGTATAATCCATTCGATCATATCCTTCTACATTATTTATCATTTCTTTTGCTGATTCAACAGGAATACCACAAACTGCTGGCGTTGGGTGTAAATCATTTAATAGATCTAAAAATTTAGCTTCATCTAGATGCCCCGAAAATCGTGTACATAAATGTTCAAGCGGTCCAGCATTTATTGTTTCCGGACCTTGAGAAGTATAATCACTTACATGTTTTTTAAGCAAATCATCAATATAATTTGTTACGTATGCTTGTTCTTCTACTTCCTTCTTCATCCATTCATTCGCTTCTCCTACCCGCCTACTCCCAGCCAAGGCCATCGTTTCAAATTTATCACCTTTAACATTTAGTAAAGTTTCAGGTGAGGCACCTATCCATAAAAAATCCTTAAGAAAATACATGAATACCATAGCATTGGGATAGGCTTTGATAAGATCAAGAAAATATTTCGCTGACTCATCGTTAATGTTTTTTCTTTTAACCCTTGATAAAACAACCTTCTCAGCAGCTTCTCCTTTAATCCTATCAATTATTTCTTTGCATTGTTTCAAATAATCACCTTTTGATATTTCTTTGGGTAATTCTCGGATTGAAAACTTGCTGCTAGGTTCTAAATCAATATTGAAATTTAGATTTTCCTTATTAAAATTAAGGTCGGAACGTATGAATTTAATGTTTTCTTCATCATTAAACCCTTTAATGATAAAACCATCAGAATTAATGGGATCAAACTGATCTATTTTTCTATTTTTTTGTGCAATTCCTTCCCATTCTAAAGATCCAGGAAGCGACCAAAAAGCAAATGGAAGTCCTTCGTTCTTTAGTTTATCCTGAAGGTCCTGGAGTTCATTTTTTTGCATTAACAACAATATTTGTCATGCGTACAATTGAGATGAGCTTCTCCTTTTCATCAACAATTTTAATATCCCATACATGGGTAGTGCTCCCAATATGGATAGGAGTTGCTTTAGCAGTAACAATACCTTCTTTCTTACTTCTAATATGATTTGCATTGACCTCAAGGCCAAATACACTAAACTTCTCAGGGTCGATCAATAAGAAAGAAGCCATACTCCCTATGGATTCAGCAAGTGCCAATGTAGCTCCGCCATGCAAATAACCCATGGGTTGATGTACCGTTGGCCCTACTGGCATTTCTGCACAAATAAAATTATCACCTATCTCTGAAACCTTTATTGAAAGGTGTTCCATCAAGGTGTTTTTCAATGCAGCATTAATTTGATCTTGATTTTTCGTTCTAAACATGATATCAAATAAAAAAGCAGGGAATATACATCCCCTGCTTTCAAAATTAATCAATATCCTATAGTTTACGCACTAATTCGATTTCATTATTTTTTTTCTTACAACGATATCATCAACATAGAATACAACTAAGTATAAACCTGCTGATTGTGCAACTAGATTTATTGAATAGTTGGCACTAGCTACGGTTTCTAAACCTGAAGTACTCACCAATTTCCCCATTGAATTTAATACATCGTAACGAACTTCATGTTCTTCACCCAGATCAAATCGAAGTTTAAACTGTCCAAATCCTGGGTTCGGATAAATTATCAATCTTTCTTCAATAAAACTTTCAGTAATTCCAGCTGTTAAGTCCGAAATAATCAATCCTTGCTCATCACTTCCGATACAACCATTGTTTTCAATAGTTAATGACACCGTGTAAAACCCAGGAGTATTGTAGGAATGAAGAGGGTTTGATTCACTACTTCCACTTCCATCTCCAAAATCCCAAGTGCTAATAGCATCAGTCGTTCCATCATTAATGAACGCAATTTCTTCATTCAGGTCATAACTATCTTCATCGATACTAATTAATGCAATTGGAGTTTCATTAATATTCACATCCACTATTGCGCTGGATTCACCAATTGAATACGTATAATCACCTGATGCATCCGCTGCAGGATCAATTATCCCACTAAACTCACCACCCGAAGGGTTCGTCCATGCCCCTCCAACATCCGCTCCTAAAAGAAGAGGAAATAAGTTTGTCGCAGCATCGGTAGAACAAAAGTATACCGTTGCATCTTGACCAGCGTTTGATGTTCCAGAGATGGAAACCGATACAATTGAAGAGTTTGAATTACAAGGAGCATCCGGGTTAAATGTGTATACATATTGTCCTTCAGCATCCTCTGCTGGATTAAACATTCCGTCAAATGGGTTTCCACTTGGATTAGACCATTCTCCTCCAGGATCAGCATTAGTTAAATAATCCAATAAATTGATCTCATCTGAATTTATATTTACGGATATAGAAGTAGAAACACCTGCACTCGGTTGTTGCGAAATTCCAATTGTCAAAACAGAAGAAGCATCTTCACAAGCTCCATATCCATTTACAACATATAAATAATCTCCGGCCTCATCAGTTGCAGGATCAAATATATTTCCAAAAGGAATCGCGTCAGGGTCGTACCACTGACCATTAGCATCGGCTCCTATTAAGTAATCAACCAAAGTCTGTGTACCTTCATTCGAACAAAACTCAACACTTGTACTCGGACCTGCATAAGGGGATGAACTTACATTAACCTGTACATTTTCTGTATTTCCTGGACATGCGCCATTGTAGGCAGTAACAGAATAAAGCGTTGTCATCGTTGGTGCAACAACCATTTCAGCTGCTGTCGAACCCGTATTCCAAAAATAACTCTCTCCACCTGAAGCGGATAAAGTCACAGTGCTTCCTTCACAAATATCTACTGTAGAAGCAGAAAGCACAGTTGTTGGCAATGCGAGCACATCAATATTTACTGATGTTGCTTCACCAACACAACCATTATTTGCCGTAACATTTAATGACATACTTTCTGTTGGACTTAATATTATAGATGAACCTGTTTCTCCAGTACTCCATGAATAACTCGTTCCACCTGTTACTGTTAATGTAATACTTTCTCCTTCACATAACTCTGGATTTGCAGGACTTACAACTGCAACAGGATCTGAAAGAACAATAACTGTTAGCATAACTTCATTTGCAACACAGCCACCGGAAGTAGCCGTTACAGAATAAGAAGTAGTTATTAATGGCGTAACATTTATACTACTCCCACTTTCTCCACTACTCCATGAATAGCTATCTCCTCCACTCGCTGTTAATTGTACACTCGTTCCTGCACAGATAGAATTATCTGAAGCAGATATGCTTGTTTCAACCGCATCCAATGAAGTAGATTCAAACATAGGTGTTGGAAAATTTGTTGCATTAGGACTTGTCCATCCACTTGCCACTTCATTTCCAAGATCATCATTTAAAGTATAAGACCCGGTAGTTCCCATACCATCACCATAAGTTTCATAAAAAACAAATTGATTACAGCCGATAGGGAAGCAAACATCTTCATTAATAATAAGGCCTTCTTGACCATTAGCATAAGGTCCACCAGCAGCCAATACATTTAAAGCATCATCAAGCACTTCCCAGGAGTTTTCGCTTCCCCAGTTGTCCAAGATGACTTCAAGTGCATGAGGATTTTGATCTAAGGATTCAAAAGATATGTCCACATCATTATTATCCAAGTACTCATCCGTTTGGGTTGGTACTGCATTAACACTTAATGAATGCGGACTAAAACTTAATACTTGTTCATCTAAACTAACATCAAGGTAATCTCCAGAACTTAATGTTCCATTCCATATAAAAGTATTATCGCTACCACTATCATAAGAATAAGTAAATGTAATTGTAGAAATAGGTTCAGAACCAAGGTTACGAACATTTACTACCGGTGTATAGGAAGCACCACACTGATAATTTTGATCATTTACAATACCCATCACCTCCAGATCAACAACATCCACTAAAGTACAAGTTGTACTTGTAGCCAATGAAGACCTAAAGTAATTGATCTGAGCATCCATTCGGTTTGTTTGACCTTGCGTGTACATATCAGCACAAGACTGACTAGAGTAATCCATATAATTATGAACCACATTAGATAAAGGTGTACCCGTACAAATATTTGTTCCCGTTGGGCAATTACTACTTGATCGTTTGTGAGGATCGGTATCCGATACATAATCTCCTGAAATAGCACTTGGACAAGTTGAACCACCATTATCTCCTTCAAATGAATGGTACAAACCCATACCATGACCCATTTCATGTGTCAATGTTCTTCCATTGTTATTCCATGAGTTTACGGTTCCGATACTTCCAAAACAAGAATTCATGATAACCATTCCATCATATAAGCTACTGGATCCGGGTAAATAAGCAAATCCTTGAATACCATATCCTCCATTGTTATTCTGAATTTCAGAAACAACCCAAATATTATAATATGCGCTGTTTGACCAACGACTTAAATTTTTAACTCCTAATTCATTAATCGTACACGTAGAAGAAATAACACAGATCCCACCGGAAGCATATCCGGAGACCGAGCTTCCATCTACCCTTACAATCCCATCAGTAGGATTTCCATCAGGATCGATCGATGCCAAGCAAAATTCTATTTCTGTATCCACACCATCAGCATCGCCATGAGTGTCGGGAGTTTTTCTAAATCGATCATTTAACTGAGCCATCGCAGAAAGAATCTGGGCATCCGAAATATTATTTCCAACGCCTTCTGCTTCTCCTGTGTGAACGATATGAACAACAACAGGAATTACTTTAACTACACCATTCTCTTTATGGTAGTCTCCACTTTTCAAATATTGGTCGAAGGCCAATTCACGATCCTCCAAACTAATTGAATTAGGCAATTGCGATTCACGCAACATAATTTCTTCAAAAGCACACTGTTCAGTCGCTAATTGATCCTCAGGAATCGTTGCCTGTTTACGATCATTCTTCATTGATCGATCTTCTGCTCTTTTTAGCACATCCTGAGCATTTAAAGGCGAAATCAGAGCAATTGATACAATCGCTATTGCTAGTGTATATAGATTTTTCATGGCACGAAAAGGTTAATAATAGTAGAATTGTACGGCCAGTAACTATTAAAGTTATGAATTATTCATGAAAAGATGAAATCATGCCTCAAAGCCTCTAAATGAGAGGTTATTACTCATTTAGATGAAAATTATTACATATTTCTTCGATATTGTCCTCCTACATTAAAGAGTAATTCTGTCATTTGTCCAAGTGAACAAACCTTCCCGGCTTCCATTAGAATATCAAATATATTTTCATTTGCCAATGCTTTATCATGAAGGTCATTTAGAATACCTTGGGATTTATCAACATTCTTCTTCTGCAGTGCATTTAACACCTCAATTTGCCCTTTCTTCTCTTCTTCTGTTGCACGAATCACTTCATTTGGAATAATGGTAGGAGATCCTTTATCATTAAGGAAGGTATTCACACCCATTATTGGGAACTCTCCAGTATGCTTGAGATGTTCATAATACAACGATTCTTCTTGAATTTTCGAGCGCTGATACATCGTTTCCATAGCCCCTAATACTCCACCTCTTTCGGTAATCTTATCAAATTCATATAAAATAGCTTCCTCAACGAGCTCGGTTAGCTCCTCAATAATGAACGAACCTTGCAATGGATTTTCATTTTTCGATAACCCCAGTTCCTTATTAATAATCAATTGAATGGCCATTGCTCTACGCACTGATTCCTCAGTTGGTGTAGTAATCGCTTCGTCGTAGGCATTAGTAT
>JAUVAY010000044.1 GCA_030591505.1 Flavobacteriales bacterium
AACAACCGAGCAATGAAACTAAGCTCAGCAATAAAAACATTCTTATTAGCGTCATAAATAATAGGCTAATTAATTTGAATAGTGCTTCAAACTTATTATCCAAATAGAATAATATTGAATCCCATTCTATTTTTTATTCTACTATAAAGATAACGATTTATTTATTCATTAATGTATTTCAATTTGAAAACATTTGCTTCTTTCTTTTTTATTTTTGACAAGTAATTTCCTAAGCTTTCCGATCAAATTACCTGTGTCTTATGCTCAAATTTATAATCATATTCAGCGAGTTCAGCTAATACGGGTTTATAGATCTCTTCTGAGATCGGTTTGAGTACACCTTTAGCTCGGATCGTACCTTCTAAGATCAATCGTGAAGCAATTGCCGCAGGAAGTGATACCGCTCTCGACATTGCAGAATGACCAAATGGTCTCCCCTCGACCTTCATTGTCGCCGTTCTCTTCTCAATACGATTGTCAAATTCAACGATGGCTTCGTTATGTAAAATGATCATATCCTTTTCATGATCTTTATAAGCCATTTTTTCTTGCATTAATCCAAGTAAAACATCTGCATTGCTTCCTTTGCTGAATGGAATTAATTTATCATCTAACAAGCCTAGCCACTGTAGTTGTTTTATAATGTCGGATGAGGTTTTAAGATTTAGCTTATCAGCTAATGCTTGTTTTACATCACTATTTTCGTCTGCACCAATTAAGGAAGCTGTAAATTGTTTATAGCTTACATTTTGCAAATTCTGACTCTCCTTGTCACTCAATAAATTGAGGTCTTTCATACTTTGTATCGAATTGCAATATCCCGGATGTCTCAGAAGCCCTCTGTAAAAATTTGGAATACCTTCTATCCCATAGTCACTAGTGTAATTAGTACTGTCCCTATTTGCATAGGTTTCAAATGTGCCGAGTCCTTCAACCTCTACCAACCAGCTCTTCTCTAGAAGATCTTTTCCAGCTATCTCTACTTTTTTTCCATCTTCTATAAATACTGCTGGAGTTTGAGCAGCTGTTAGTAAGCCTCTAGGACTCCAGGAAAATTTATAGCCATAAGGATTGTTATTATGCTCAAAAGAAGGAATGCCTGAGCCATATGATTTAAAGGAGGTTAATTTTCCTCCCTCTTCTTTAATTTGATTGATCATTTGCATTGCACCCATATGATCGATCCCCGGATCTTCTCCGATCTCATTTAAAATCACAATTCCTGCTTCTTTAGCTTCTGCATCCAATGCCTTCATTTCTGGACTAACATAAGAAGTGGTTAGCATATTTATTTTGTTTTTAATGCAGGCCTTTGCTACAATTACATGCATGCTAGGAGGGATCATGCTAACTACCAAGTCAACACCCTTAACCATATTATTTAATTCATCATAAGGAGGTGTTGCATTCCATAAAACCCTCTTGCCTAATGGTCTACCTGCTATAATCAACCCCGAGTGATTATTATCCCTGCTTGCTACAAGTACTTCATATTTACATTTATCAATAAAGTAGTCTACCATGGGTTTAACTACGTAGCCAGTTCCTAATACTAACACTCGTTTCATAATACTGTATTATTTAATGATGAATAAATTTACTCCTTTATATAAGGTCTGAGAAAATTATAAGCACCTAAAGTTAATTGCATTTCTTATAAAACCCTTCGTCTAATAAAATAATTAATCACTCACATAAATTATATATCGCCACGCCTTTCGTAGGGTGGAAAAAATCATTGCCCTTTATAAAGAACTTTAGAAGCTTTTAATTTTTCACTTTAAAATTCCTTCCCAAAAGCCAAAGCCACTTCACTAAGGAACTAGATAAGTTTTCTATATCAATTTATACGTGTTAAATATCAATTAACAAGCACAATAAAATAACTTTACTATTTTAACCGAGAATAAAATAAGTAGCCTTACTTAATCTAGATTTATGAGTGATACAATATTGAATAAGAAGAAAACACCTTTTATGTTTGGTTTTGCTGCTTTTGTAATAAGTGCTGCGGGATTAATTTATGCCCAGTCTTTCGTTAAACCTTTATTATTGGCTTTGTTTATTAGTATTATTTGTGCTCAACCGATTAGCTGGCTTCAGAAGAAAAAGGTTCCTCAAGGATTGGCAGTTACTCTTGTTTTAGTTTCTATTATTTTCATTTTTATAGGTTTTGGAGAACTCATTGGGGCTTCATTGTCCTCCTTTTCAGAAGATGCACCCAAGTACGAGGAAAACCTTCTTATAATAGGCGATTCGATATTCAAATTTTTAGAAGAGTATGGTATCAATGTATCATCAGATAAAATTTCAAAAGTTGTCAACCCATCAAAGGTAATGGGACTTACCGCCGGATTACTTGGGCAAATAGGTGGCGCCTTAGGGGATGTTTTAACTATCTTTTTCCTAGTTCTTTTTTTATTATTGGAATTGGATAGTTTCGACATAAAAGCGAAAGTCTTAGAAAAAGAATCTAAGGATTCAATGAAATTTTTAGACAGTATTGGGAATAGTATCCGTCATTATTTAACGATTAAAACATTGACCAGTCTATTGACAGGTACATTGGTTTGGATCTCTTTATTGATCATAGGTGTTGATTATGCCATAATATGGGCGATGATAGCCTTCTTATTGAATTACATACCAAATTTTGGTTCTATCATTGCTGCAGTTCCGGCTGTATTATTTTCATTGGTACAACTTGGCTTTACAGGCGCTTTATGGACCATCATTGTATTTGTAGCCATTAATATGATCGTCGGAAATGCTATTGAACCGAAAGTAATGGGTAAGGGCTTAGGCTTATCAACATTCGTGGTGTTTCTTTCTTTATTATTTTGGGGCTTTTTACTAGATACTGTGGGCATGTTTCTTTCAGTACCACTAACAATGGCAATAAAGATCATTCTTGAACAAAAGCAATCTACAAAGTGGATAGCGGTACTATTAGGGACGCAGGAAGAGGCTGAAGTAGTACTAAAACCTGAAATTCAATAATGAGTGATTGGGTATTGTTATTGTGTAGAATGTATATTTGACTGATTAAAGGATTAAAATATCTGCTAAAGAGTGTGTTGTTATCTAATTGTACCATTTTAATATTGGTATTTTTAGTTCGAAAAATTAGAGTTTTAACACGTCAAACCCCAATAGTTTACCATTATGAGGGAAAACCTACTTAGCAGTTTCTGTACTATTTTTATCGTTTCATTATCACTTTTAATTTCAACATCAATTAGTGCTCAAACGCTGATTTCTATCGATCATCTTCAAGGTTCGTCTGGCAATTTAGTGAGAGGGATGCATACTGGAGAAGCTGGTCATACAGCTGTTAGTGGTGACTATCATACTAATTTTACAGCCGGAGAAGGAAGTGATGAATCTACAGTTACAACTGTAGGTATTTCTTCAGGATATGTTGCGAATTATAATCAGAATGGTGTGTTGAGGTTTTTACTCGGTTTGGAATCTTCTAAATTTGGTAATGTACAAACTGTATATGTTGATGAGATCAACGCTACTTATGCTACTGGAGAATATGCCGGTGTGATGGAATTAAATCCTTTAGGTGAAAGCGTGGAAATTACATCAACAGGATTTTCTGCCTTAGTCAGTAGTACTGACCCATTTTTAGCTAAGTACGATTCTTTAGGTAATCTTGAATGGCACCTGAACCCAGTTGAAAGCGGCGATGGATATGGATTTGTAATTGTTCCAACATCAAGCGAATCGGTCGTATGGGCAGGACATTATAATGGGTATATGCAATTTGAATACAACGGAGAGACAGTTTTTTATCCAGACCCTGGGAATGCTTCAGATGCCTTTATTTTTATGGTGGATTCAGTAGGAGAAATAACTAAGCATATACAAGTCGCAGGGGATGGAGTGATGATATTGGATAAAGGATGTTATGACTCCGATGGTAATTTGTATTTAACAGGATTCATTCAAGGGTCGGTTGATATTGAAACTCCTGATGAGGTTTATACCATTGATACTGAAACGATGAACCAGAAGTTTTTTATACTAAAAATTCTTCCTGATTGGAGTATTGATTGGCATGTTACAGCTACGGGAATAAGCTCTTATGGAAGAGGTGTATCCGTTAATTCTTCAGGAGACCTCGTTTTTGCCGGTTATTATTATAGTGAAGAAACATTTTCTTCTTCTGATGGATCAGATACAATTACACTAATAGGACAAGGTGAGCGAGATATATTCATGGGAAAATATTCAACTAATGGAGATTTGCTTGAGATATATAGTGTTTCCGGACCCTATGATGATTTTCTTTCGGGAATGATTTTAGATGATGATGATAACATATATTTAAGCGGAAGTTTTAAAAATACGATTGATTTTGATCCAAGTGAAGATTCAAGTATTGTAATTTCAGGCGTTTGGGCACCTTCACTATTTGTTGCCAAATACAGCCCTGATTTTAATTATGGATGGGCATATCATGCAGGAAGTGGAGTGAGTTATGGTGAAAATACTACTGGAGTTGGAATTTTGGATGATGGTTTAATGCTTGCCGGAGACTTTAATTTCATCGTTGATTTTAACCCAAATGGTAATCCTGTAGAATTAACCTCTACAAGTGCAACGGATGGATTTTTAGTAAAAATTACTAACCCTGAAATAACAACATCTATTCGAGAGATAGCTTATTGGCATGTTGATCTATATCCTAATCCGGCGATAGATAAAATTACAATTAGTGTTGATCAAGAATTTACTGCTGATCAAATTATTATCTATGACCTTATGGGCAAGGTAGTTTATAGGAAAAAAAATCAATCATTTATTCCAGGTCAATTATATATTGTTGATTTACCAAGGCTTTCAAGAGGTATGTATGTTTTATCATTAGAAGGTGAAGTTACATATAACAGAAACTTTATTGTATCTGATTCCTATTAGGAAGACAGGTCCTAAACCAAAGAGAATGCATCTCACTTGAGGTGCATTTTTTTTAAAGTTTCTAATCTTTTATGTAATTCTTTTTTCTTGATACTACTAAGCCAATAGTTCGTTTAAAAAAGTATATATTATTAGCATTATTACATTAGTAGCAATGAATTATTTGTTATTTCTTCCCGATTATAATGATTTTACGGTAATGGTTTCGGGCTTTTTGCTCACGCTATCGGTATATCACTTCTTGCTTTATTTTCAACATAAGGATAGTACCTATCTATTTTACAGTTTGTATACTTTTCTCATTTTCACTTCGAGTTATCCGAAAGTAGAAACATCGATTTTCACTAATGTAACCACTTTAAATGACCCCCATTTAAACTTTGTTATTTTACCACGGGAATGGTTATATAATACCATGTACTTGATGTTTGCTAAAACACTGGTTGATTTTAAGCAATTCAAACCAAAATGGAACCGTATTTTAAATATTAGTATTTCAATTTTTTTACTATCTCTTATAATTTCCATGCTGGTATCTTTCTTCGCAGAAAACTATACAATAGTTGGAAAAGTTTTTACTTACTTTTTCTCTCCATCCATTGCCATAATTGCGCTGATTTGTTTTTATGTATTGATGACAATGAAAGGGGCTTTGAAGTATTATGTATTAATCGGCTCCTTTACTTATTTAATTTTGGCTGAATCTGCTTTTTATCTATTTACAGATATTCAAGAGGCAACGGTGGTTTTTTATATAGGAATCATTATTGAGAATATCTTTTTTGCGTTGGCATTAGGGTATAAGCAAAAGATGATTCTTCACGAAAACAGTATCTCTCAAGATCAATTGATTATACAATTACAAGAAAATGAGCAATTAAAAGAAAGTTTAAATGTACAGTTAGAAAAAGAAGTAAGTTCATTGAGTAAGCAAAGAGAGATAGACCGATTGGATGCTATAAATTTGAAATATGAAAAAGAATTGGCCGAATTAAAAGTGAGTTTGCTTCGGAGTCAGATGAATCCGCATTTCATCTTCAACTCACTTAATTCTATCAAGCTTTATATTATAAATAATGAGAAAGAAAATGCTGTTTATTATTTGGATAAATTTTCAAAACTTATTCGTAAGATATTGGCTACTACTCGTGAGAAAGAGATAACATTAATGGAGGAAATAGAAACGATGGAATTATATATTAAGATTGAAAATATTCGTTTTGAAAACAAAATTGATTTTGCTATTGACGTAGATCCTAATTTAGATTCGGATACTATAAAAATGCCATGCCTTATTTTACAGCCTTTTATTGAGAATGCTATTTGGCATGGATTGTCTTTTAAGGAAGGAGATAAGAAACTTTCAATACGAGTGAATAAAGAAGCGGAGAATCATGTTCTAATAAAGATCGAAGATAATGGAATAGGCAGAGATAAATCTCTTCGGCTAAATAGTAAAAAGTTATTTACAAAAAGATCAATAGGTATTTCATTAACGGAAGAAAGGTTAAAGGATTTTTATAAAGATCACAAGCATAAATATACATTGGAATTTATTGATTTATTCGATGAGAAATCTATTCCAGTTGGAACGAGAGTAAATCTTAAGTTACCTTTTGATTGATAGAAATAATAAATTATTAAAAGGATTCTAATCGTTCCAATAATTCTTTTTTCTTCGATCGGGACACTTTTATTTCTGCATCATTTTCTAATAATAATGAGCCGCCATTGTTATGTAAATAACGAACTACTTTTGAAAGATTTGCGATATAGGAATTATGAACCCTGAAAAAAAGATCATCAGGTAGCATTTCTTCAATATCTTTCAAGGTTTTTGAGGCTAAAAGTTTCTGCCCAGAATCAAGATAAATACGGCTATAATTACTTTCACTATGGCAATATATAATTTCACTACAATTCACGAAATCTATTCCATGTACAGAAGGAAGTCCTATTTTAGCATTACTTGAGTGGGACCTGCTTAATTCTTTAAATAGTTTACCGATCAATTCAGGTTGATTGGTACTTTTGTTAGTTGTAGCTCTTTCGAGTGCCACCTTTAAGTCTGAAATATCCACCGGTTTAAGTAAAAAATCAATGGCATTTACCCGAAAGGCATTAAGAGCAAATTTGTCGTAAGCAGTGGTAAATACTACGTTCACTTCAGGAAGATCAAGTTGTTCAAGAAATTGAAACCCATTTAATCCAGGCATCTCAATATCTAAGAAGATCAAATCTGGTTTATTCTTTTTTAGCGCTTCGATGGCAACTAATGGCTTTTGAAAAACCCCGATTAATTCGATATCTGCCTCAATTTGTTTTAATTGCCATTTTAGTGTTTCACAGGCATGTTTTTCATCGTCGAGTATAGCTATTTTAAGAGTCATAGATCAATGGTAAAGTCAGTGTTATACGTGTGCCCACTGCTTCTCCCTTCTTGTTTTTAAGGTCAGTTATTTCAGCGGTACAGCTAAGATGGTAAATTTTTTCAATAATTTCCAAGCGATCTCCCGTTATTCCCATTCCCATGGATTGGCGTTTGAGGGCCGTTTTACTTTTCAATTCTTTGGCTTTTTCGCGTCCTATCCCATCATCCTCGATTACAATATTCAAACTATCATCTACTATTGAAATGGAGATAGTAACCTTTCCATTATCTTCTTTTTGCATTAATCCATGCCATATCGCATTCTCTACATAAGGTTGGATTATTAGTGGTGGGATCTTTAATTTTTCTAATTTCAACCCTTCTGCTATTTTAAAATAATATTCAAAACGATGTTCAAAACGACTGGATTCTAAATCTATATAAAGACGCAATGTTTCCATTTCATCATTCAGGTTAATAAGTTTTTCCCGTGAATTGTGAAGTACTTGTCGGACGAGACGTGAAAATTTAACGAGGTACTTATCAGCTTCAGCCGGATCGTTATTGATGATCTTATTACGAATACTGTTTAAGCTATTGAATAGAAAATGAGGGTTCATTTGTGCACGTAAAGCAGATAATTCCATATTTGCGATTTGCTTATTGAACGCTGTTTTAAGTTTAGCTTCTCTTTTTATGCTGCGTACTCGAATAAAGTAAAATGCCCATCCAATAAATAAAAACAAGCTAAAGGCAGCTATTTTAAACCAAAGTGTTTTCCAAAAAGGAGGGATTATTTCAAGGGGCATTGATAAACTTTGTGCCAGAACTTCATTGTTCCTATCAAGAATTCTTGCCTCAAATAGGTATTTACCACCTGGTACATTTGTAAAAACAGCCTTTCGGTCTTTATCAGTGATCCACTCATCACTTAAGCCTTTTAACCTGTATGAGAGCTGGTATTCTTCCGGGTTATCATAATTAATTACCCCTATTCCAATACTAAAATAATTTTGTTTGTAGGTTAGCGATATTCCATTTTTATTGACCTCATTCAAGTTTACATCATACTTTTCATTGAAAATACTGATTGATGAAATATAAATAGGAATGTCTTTAGGAAAACTATAAAGTGAATCAGGGTGGAAAAGAGTCAATTTACTTTGGGAACCTATTACAACTCTCCCATCTGATAATTCTACTAATGGATTTAATGGATTCAGACCTGGTAGCCCCTGTTTAGCATTATAATGTTCAATAGTTGAATCATTCCTAATGATCGATAAACCCCTTTCTGTGGCTAGTATTGTTTTTCCATCATTTGTAAACAAGGTGTTATTTACACGCTCTGCTAAGGAGTTTCTTCCGGTAATTACTGGATGATATGTATAGGGTTTGTTATATGGGTATTTTATTGAGACTGCATTTGCTCTGGCATCAATAAACCACAAACTACTATCCGGAGCTAGTTTTATACTAAATATAATTTTCAATTGTGGAACAGAATCTAAACGAAGTTTAAAGTCAGAGTTTGTAAAAGTAAATGTGGTTGGATTAAAAACCGAGAACCCATCTTCTGTTCCTATCCATACATTCCCATTAGGATCCTCACTGATCTCATAAATATAATTCGAGGAGACTAGACTGTTTTTTAAGCCAGGTGTACGGAAAAGGTGTTCCTTTAAGCTAAAATCTGATGAGAGATGATAGATTCCATTGTGACGGGTAGATAAATAATAAGATCCATCACTATGGCTGAATAAGCGGTTTAAATAGAAATAGTCATTTTTATATAACAAGCCTGTTTCTATTTCCTCCATTCGATTTGTAAGTGTATGGAGTTTAAAAAAGGCATTGCTGCTCAAAACAATAAGTGTAGTGTCATCGTAAGGAAGAATACTCCGTGTTGAAAACATCTCAAAATTATTTCCAGGGCGAAATATTTCTGGGACTTGTATGAGTGAGTTTGAATTATTTTTTAAGCTAAAGTAGTACAAGCCTTCTCCTGCATAGCCGCCATAGTAAAACCCATTTTCATCTTTCTGATAAATAGCTACTATTGTTGTTCGATTTTTCAGGTTTTTCAGTTCAGCATTATGTTTAAAAATCTTGAATTGATTTCCTAGTTTATTATAAAGTCGTAAGCCTCTATTTGTGCCGATCCAATGCCCTTCTCCCTCATTCATGTCCATGCAAGTGATAAATAATTTGCATAGTTGATCTCCATTATCATCAGTACATGAATCAACTGGGAATATATAACCCTTGCTAAGGTCTAAAATTGCAAGTCCTCTCGTAGGGCTACCAAGCCAAAATGTATTAGAGTCTATTTGTTCAATTGTTCGATAGGAATTTTCTCTTAAGTTTAATGGATTATAATCTTTTTCATTAAAGTTATCCCATTTCTCGCTTTCAGGGTCAAATACGATTACTCCATTTTTAGTAGTTGGAATGTATATTTTCCCATCTAAACCAAATATACCATACCTTAAGTCAACAATTTGATTTTGTTCGTTATTGGGGTTTTGAAAAGAATAAAACCTAGTGTTCTTGCTATGATCATTATAGCGTATTAAATGACTGATACTAAATAACCATACAATATGTTTTTGCTTCTTATCAAATATTATTTTATTAATGATATTTCTCTGTCGCGTTTCTCTCTCATTCTTAACGTTTGGTAGTTCTATCTTTTCGAATGAATCATCTGACCTATTGTATTTACAAATACCATTGCGATGAAAACCGATCCATAAAGTTCCTGATGCATCATGTTTTAATGAATTTACTTCCTCTGAAGGAAGAGAGCTTGGATCATCAATTTCTGGAAAATAGCGCTTAAATATTTGTGTTTTAAAGTTGAATTTATTTAAGCCCGTATTTACTGTTGCGACCCACATTATACTATCTCCTTCCATTTCGATCGCTGTAATATGATTACCAGAAATGGAGGTAGAATCTGCTTCATCATGTTGAAATACGAGAACTTCGGACCCGTCATGCCTTACAAGTCCATTGGAGGTGCCAATCCACATAAACCCTTCATTGTCTTTTGTAAAACAATTGATATAATTAGAGGGCAGACCATTTTCAACCGTCAAATGACGATAATTATCGAATCCAGTTATCTGCTGCTGTGCTATACTAATTTGCGCGAAGCAGAATAGGGCGCAAATGAATATGAACCGAAGAGGAGTCAAAGTGAAATTTCTTTTTGGGAAGATATAGATTATTTGAGAGTGATAGAAGTTTCTTTTGAAAGTGGAGATCTTTTTCCACTCGTTTCCAATATTCCTAATTTATAGGAATAGTTTTCCCCTGGCTTTACATCCGAATCTGTGTAATCCGATTGCTCATTTACCCGATCTATTAGACTATAATTTCCATCACCTATAGATCGATAGACCAGTACACTGTAATCTTTATCAGATGTATAGTCCCAATTTAATTCCACATGCTTTTCAATTTCATTTATCGAAGAGATAGTAATTTCACTAGTAGATGTAGTTCTTTTTTGAATCACGCGTTTACCATTGGATCGTTCCGAGTTATTTCCAGACGAGTCTGTGGCTATAATATAATACTCCGCATAATTAACTTTCACTGTGTCAAATGAAAGGTCTGTATATGTATTAAAGTCAAAGTTTAAAGTGTCTATCATTTGGTAGATCGAATCGTTTTTAATTCTACGTAATACAGTAAAACTAGCAACATCACTTGATGAAGAAACCCATTCTAATTCGCTTTGTCCCAAATCATTTAATTCACCTTTTTTTAGTAGAGGTTCTATTGGAGGTGTAAAATCTGGAATTAAGGCAGATGAGTAGTTTGATAGCTCTGATCTATTGAAATATTTATCAATTGCTAGTACTTTATAATACACTCTTCGATCTATTCTTTTTCTTGAAAGACTGTCTATAAATAGAGTATCCATAATAGATTTAGGAGTGATAGGTACAAAACCATTAGACGGGTGATAAGCTTTAAATACACGGTATCCATTTATATCTTCATCTCTAGATGAATTCCATTTAACAGTGGCCACATGATTGCTATCTACGCTCACTAAAACATTTTCAGGAATAGAAGGAGGGAGTGTGTCCGTTAAATTGAGATATGCAAGACTTGATGGATTAGCATTTCGGGCTGTATCAACCGACAGAACTCGGTAATATTTATCTGGTTTTTCATCTATTTTAAATTGATATGAAAATTGGGTAGGAGGTAACAATTGCTCATGAACTAGCTTATATTCCCCTTTTTCACTGTCTGATGAAATAACTTGAAAACCATGGAGATCCGAACTTTTTACCTGGCTCCAAAAAATGCTTATGCTGTCTATACTGCTATGTTCTGCATAAACTTTAAAAGGAGCAAGAGGTGCTGTTATATCTTTACCCATAACCATTATTGTATCCCCGGGATCTGATAAATAACCAAAAAAGTCGTATCCACGAACAGTATAATAGTATGGTTTGTAATTTTGAGGAAGTGTATCAACCCACGAGATCATCCCTAGTTTACCCGCTTTTGAAATAGAATTAAATGGAATAGGGGTTCCAATTTGTTTAAAATCACTTTTCTTTTCAGATCGCTCTAGTGCATAGGCTACATATAGATCTTTAAAATCGATATGCTTCCATTGAATGGTCGCTTTTTCATCTCCTGGAAGCACTTCAAAATGAGGGCTTTTAGTTATTGAATGAAGAAATTCTTTAACAATAACTTTCTCGTAAACATAACTCGGGTGATTAGTGATTTCAACTTTAATTTTAAATTTTTCGCGGGGTTCTGTTTGTGGTGAAAATTGTAGTCCACTCATTATGGATAAGGTAGTATCGTAGGAGGAGAAGAGAATATATGCCAAAAGGTGATAAGACATTGTTTCGTTTGCATTTAGCATTGCATCAAATGAACTCCCTTGAGGTTCATACGATTCTTCATAAATCATTTTTCGCATTGCCTCGGCATAATTATGGGGTAGTGAAGTGTTTTTAAAATCTTCAGATGGCGCAGGTAGTAGATTATCATTGATTAATGTGTATTCTGAAAAGCCACCATTTTCGAAGGTAGAAATGTAAACAGAATAACCATTTTTCATTCCTAAAAACCAAGCTCCTTGATTGGTAGGAAGTATTTTAAAAACAGTTTTATTGTTTATTAATCGACCTTCAATTTTAAAGTTTTGAAAGAGTTTATCTTCTTGTTGCGCTTGACTACTTGAAACTACAAGGCAAAAGATAATTAGTAAAGTGAGTATTCTGCATTTCATTATTCGAAAGATATATTAGCGTTTAAGATTTTTGCGCTTGGAATATCATTGCTAGGATATCCTGGATTTTCATCATTTGATTTCAAAATGCTGATAGGATATATACCAGCGGGTGGAGATTGATGCGGTCCAACTGAATTAGTATATTGAGAAGGTGTATTCTCAAGTATATTTTTTCTATTATTGAAAGCAATTATCTCTACTCTATACTCTAATTCTAAATTTACTAATGAAGAAAAAACATTTGTAGCTGGAGTGAAATTATAGCCGCCTGAAATCCCGCCACCTCCAAAATTGAATCCACCTGAAGACGAAGACGAAGTGGATGAGGATGAGGATGAGCTGGAAGTATTCACAACTACTTCAGGAGAGCTTAAACCCACTTCAATATCGGAAAGAAGTGGATGGAGGTACTTAATACTCTCAGCATAAGATGGATCAGATGAATAATTAACTTCCCATAGTTTTGGAAGAGTCTCCACCATGTTTTGAAAAGTCTCAATTGCTTCAAATTGATTATTGTTACTTTCCATTGTAGCATCTGGATCTGCGAAACTAGACATAGCTCCAAATCCACTTAAATTAGCATTGGTAGTTTCAAACCAATTTTGAATGTCGGGAGCCAAGCCTGCATTTTGCTGATCCGGACCATAGAATTTATAGTATTCTCTTACTTCTGGTGCGTCAATAAATTGATGTCCCAAAAGATCAAATCTATCAAAGCCTTCAGGGCAAAATAAAGAAATAAGGGCTTTTTCAACTGCTGTTTGTTGGATTACTTCCTCGAAGCCAACAACTACAGGAATAGTGGTATTGGTGTTAAGATAGCTATTAAAAACACTTTGGTATTCAATAATAGGTAGCGATAGTGTATCAATATAAAACTCACCACTTGGAATCACTTCAGTATTGGAAACAATAATTGAATTGATTTTGTCTTGTGGCGTAGCAAACTTGCTTGTTCTGAAATAGAGTGTATAGAGTACTTTACGATGAAGGATGAAATCTGGTGATTCTTCAAGACTAGCGTAAATTTCTCCATTTGTTCCAAAATTTTGCAAAATGCTAGCATCAGGAAAATTTTCTAGATCCGTTGATAAACCAAAAGATTCAAACATCTCTTCCAAGCTTTGTATGTTGACAATTTGGCAGCTCGAATAGTCTTCATCCGATTCCATAGTTGCTGCAATGTCGTAGATTTTTCTTTCGGCTACAATTTGTAATTTGTATATGGTCTCTGGACTTAAACTTCCCATATCAAATTCCAAGTTCAATGGTTCAGGACGATTAGTGGAAAGCACTTGAACCGCTTGATCATCTATTTTTTGAAATTCAGCCTGTATTTCAAATCCGCATTCTTCAAACTCTTCAAATTTGATAGTATTATCAACTTTGAAGTTTACTCTCCCTTCACTTAGGTAGGAATGAGGATAGAATCGTTGTCTGTCAACAGGGAGGGTATATGCCACAGTTACAGGATCAATTTCAGTAAGATTTGAGCGAGTGATAAATACATGTTCTTTAATTTCTTGGATTTGCTGTCCTTGATTTTGTCCTTCTAAATAGTTAGCTGACCCCCACGTTCCTGATGATTGAGAATTCTGGTAATCTTCAATGCTCCCACTAAATTGCTCTATGAAAGAGCGAGCTTTTAATTTAAAAGTGCTTAAGCCATTGATGAGTGAGGGATCACCATTAATGTTAATTGCTAATAAAGTAGAAGTATTTTCCTCTTCATTTAAATTTTCTTCATAATTAACATTTATCCAGTTATCATTATCATCAAGTAATTCCCAGCTTAATTCGTTTTTGAATCTAAATAATTTAGATATAATTCCTCCTTGTCCATCCCCATAAATATAGCCTTTCATTTCTCCATTTTCCTTATACCATTGTACAGTAGGTTGAATAGAAGTGCTAACAAATGGAGCGCCGCTTATAGGACTAACAACACCAATAAGATCCATGTTTTCAAGTTCTAATTCCAATCTGTCTACTTCCATTCCAGGGATAGGCTCTATCTTACAAATAGTACCGAGAGAAAAGTTTGCACTAACATCTACATCAAATCCAAGAATTGTTATTACTGTTTTAACTTTACCATTTACACCTGTTGGGTTTGGAAAAGCTCCTTCTAAAATAACACCTGCTTGAATAGACAATGCGTCGAAGCTTAATACTTCGAGTATAAAACTACCATAGATGTAACCTTGTCCTTGAGCATACCATTTATTTATACCAAAATCAGTAAGTCCATCACATGTTGATGTAGCATAATTGATAAGTCCAATATCAACTCCTGCCATCGCAACAATTTGAACTCCAGTTCCAAGAGCCGTAAGATCAAGATCCAATGCCAAATGAACTCCAGCCAAAAATCCAATTCCGTTACTAGCTCCAATATTGCTTGCCATACTTGTAGAATTAAAATTAAAAAAGGAGGCTACTTCATTTGGGATAGTAGGAGCTATTAATTGCATTCCTGTCATAAAATAGGCACCAACAGATAATGCATCATCTGCAAAACCTAAATTTAGGCTTGTCGTCAATTTAGTAACCGGAGTACCTGCTCTAAAATACCAGAGGGTGGGAGACACGAATAAATCAATATCTCCTTCTACTGTAAGAATGGGTGTTTCTTTTGGTATGTTACCATGTACTCCAAAGTGCCCCGTAAAAGTTTCATCCTCTAAGTTTATTCCAATTGATACATCTGAGAAGACCATTGCTTCTTCTTTATTTGTCTCATCAATTTCTTGCATTACGTACCCCGTTCCATCAAGACTTATATTATTTAGCCCACCATTTAAATTAATCTCAACTGAAAGTGTAACATCAGCATTAAATGTTCGAGTGGAAGGAGTTAATGCCGCTAAAACAGATGCTTGAAAACCCAAGGTTCCAGGTGATACAGAAAACACTTCTTTTGGATCCAGAGAAGCTCCTGCTCCAGGAGTAAGGTTAAAGCTAGGGTCTAATGCCATATTATAATAAAATCCGCCACCAAACCCATAAACATCTAGCGGAGTAGCCATAGGGACAGGGTTAGTCGGCATATAAGCCATTGCAGAAGCATACCAATAATTAACAGTATTTGATTCTACTACTTTGTTTCCAAATAATACTGTACCATTTAATTTTACGGTTTTTATAAAGTTTAATTCTAAACTTCCATTAAATCCATCTCCAAATTTCTCATCATTTTTAAAGAAAGAAACTAATCCTTTTAGGTCAATTGCTCCAGACTCTACGTCAAGACTAATGTCACTAAAAGAAAAACCATCATAATCAATTGAAATTGTTTCACCTAGATCAATGATCTTATTTTTAATGAGCATGGTTGTTCCACCAGTAATTGAAGTTAGATCACCTCCTAGGTCAAGGGCCAGTCCCAATACAAGTCCTGTTTTATCTTCAACACCTTCATTCCAACTCATTGAATCTAAAAGAATACCAAACCCAGCCGCTGCTAGGACAGTTGGATTTAAATCAGAATGAATACCACCAAATTCAATATATGTTGGCCTTTTCACACTTCGAATTACAAGATCATTAAATGAAATATCGGTGATATTCATTTTGTCAATGTCTCCAATGATGGGTTCGAAACTGATGTTACCATGCAATCTAGCTTCAACGTAAGAATTTAAATTCTCAATGACTACTTTTAATTTACTGGTCTCCTCTAGCTCTACATTTGCAAACCAGGCAGGAAAAGAATAACTATCTAATGGATTAAATGTAAAAATGTGTTGGGTTGTATCATTCAAATACTGAATATCTGCTGTATAATCAAATGGTTCTTCAACAACAGGTATTATTAGTCCGCCTTTAAAGTAGGCTTGTTGCAGATCGTTCTGTAAAAACTCAATGCTTAAACTATCGATACTAAAAGGCCATTTTCCCATTGATCCATTCTCAATATCTACTAGGTTTTCAGATTGTATGAGTCCTGTGAGTCCATCACTATCAACAATTAAATTATTTCCAATAAATTGAATTCTTGAAGCATTATTATCATTTGCTTTAACCCATTTTGGAAGATCAATACTCACTGTCTCTATATAAAACCCTTGCCATTCTACACTGCTTGTAGCACTGTAGTTTTCAGGGAAGACCATCGTTGCGGGATTTGAGTTGATGCTATGATCGAAAAAAGCATTCTCAACCCGAATTATGTAATCTTCTAATTCTTTATAAATGAATAAATTTTCTGTGGGTGAATCAGCATTTTCATCCTGGTCAGAATTAAAGGACACAAAGGCCACCCAATCAGACCAATCTACAAAGGTAGTCCTGAAAGTGGCGACTAATGTGTCATTTTGTTGTACAACCCCGTTTTCGTTTACGGGTTTAAATACATCTGGACTAAATCGAACATCTCCACTGGCGTTTATACCATTAAAGCCATTGCAGTCAAAGCTAAGGTATGATCCTTCTACCATCGATGAAACCGGTTGGAATGTAAGAATAGTGGAATTATCAAAAGTATAGCGTAGCGGTTTAACCAAGTCAAGACGAGCCTCATCCTCACTTAAAGACGGCCCACCAGGTGTAATACACAGGTCTTTTGCCATAAAGTGTAAATAGCGGGTGCCATTAGGGTCATCATCCAGTTTTGATAGGTAGGATAAGTTGTAAGAAGCTCTGTCAGGAAAAAAATTAATCCCCACGATTTGAAGACTATTACCTTCATCACCGATGGATATCGGGATGCTTGTGCCTACTTGTTGTGCTAAACTATTTATATGATGATCTGCATTGTTTGCTGCAGTGTATAATTGGTCATAATTATTGATATTTAAGTCATCGCCAAATGATTGTAGATCCGTCCAGGTATGATCGATCCAAGAGTTGTCCCGAATGCTTGCTTTTGCCTGTCCTTCAAAAATACGGCCATTACTGGTGACTTTTAAATTTTCAAATTCAACTTTTATCCCAACAGGAATATATGTTGTAGACTGAATAACCCCTGTTCCACTATACGGGGCAGTCCCATTTATTGTGCTTACATACATCTGGAAATTCCCGAAATCCAAGACATCACCAACAATAGGGTCATCTGAACCTGGAGATTCTGAACCCGTTAAGGGATAAATACATTGACTTCCACAATCTAATTGAGAGTCAGGAAGTGGTGTCAAATCTTCTTCTTCAGGAATTTTACCATAAGTGAAAGTAACAATGTCACTATAGCCATCATTGCTCACATTTAAAAGGCCATCAAGTCGATATGCGGCAATTCGAACGGCATATTCATGCCCTTCTAAAAGAAGTGGATACTCCATGCCATAGAAGAAAGTATTTGAGATAATGTCCTCTTCATAGAAAAACAAGAAGTCACCTGTTAGGAAGGCATCATAAGGGTTCATTTGCATATCAGAAAGATCAACGATCTCAAGCCTATACCTTAGGTCGGGAAGTGATATGCTAGGCGGAATCCAATTTATATTTAGTAGTTGAGGTTCAATAACACTCACCGTTGTTTCGTTTTGAGGGTAAGTTATTATAGGAGGATCAACAGCGATTACACTAAAAGGAAAAGAACAACCAGCAGGTGAAGATGAACTTAAAGGAAACCCGGAAGTATATTCGTACGCCCTTAAACATACCGTATAACTTCCATCCGGAAGTTGCTGATCGTTTAGTACATCTTGAATAGTTATACCTATGAAATCAAAATCACTTTCTGTATAATTATTATAAAAACCGCTTAATTCCTGACTGCTTAGAACCATTGTTTCACCAGGACCCAAGTTGATCGCTTGATTTGGCAATGCGTTTTCTTTTGAACGAACGATAATACCATTACCACCTGAAAGTTCAATTCCCAGTTTAACAGCGTATGAATTATTGAAGTCGGTATTTTGAAGTGTTATAATAGCCTGATCGTCCATATTTACAATTTCGTAAGCGAAATTCGGATAAGGAGGTATGAGGTTAATACTCACGATAATAGGATCTTGAGCTAGTAGTGCCCTACCCATAAAGAGAAAAACAAAAAGCCCAAAATAGCGAATGAAAAATGAAGGTTTAGTTCTCATATTAGATTGCATGTAATTCTACCAAATAAATGGTTCAACTCTCGGTTTATTATTATCCACTAAATTCTCTCTTTAATAATATTCAGACAAGTCGTTTTTACTAAAACTATTTTGTTTGCTGATGAAAATGAGTGATAAGTACGAGTCATTGAGTAAATGGTAAATAAAAGGTCTTTCATTACGCTTACGCGCCTACGCATGTGAAAAGATTGCTTTATTATTGAATATGACTTACTAAAACCAATACAATTATGACTAAATTTTTTACACTTTTAATTATTGCGTTATTTATTCAAGAAAGCGCATACAATCAAGTTACAATAACAGACCTCGATCCACAAGTAGGTGATTATTTTTCCCTAGAAGGGTATGAATCATCCCTTGACCCCGGCTCTTCGGGAGCAAATGTTACATGGGATTTTTCAGCACTTGGTGTTGCAGAAAATGAAATTGATTATGAGGTTGTTCTAACGGATGGACTCGATGGAGTAGCTAATTTCCCCTTAAGTACGA
This sequence comes from Flavobacteriales bacterium, assembly GCA_030591505.1. GTDB lineage: Bacteria > Bacteroidota > Bacteroidia > Flavobacteriales_D > JAHECK01 > JAHECK01. The sequence continues at coordinate 19,130 of JAUVAY010000044.1, forward strand.
AAGCATGGATAGCTTCACCTGATGGCCTCGGAGATCTAATTTTTTATATGGGCGTGGAAAATAATGCAATGCTTGAATATGGATCATATTTTTCCATCGATGGATCTACCGCTGAATTTAATTACTCAGACCCACAAAAAAGGTATGACTCCCCATTAGATTATGAGGATACAGGAAGCGATGATATTGCTGGTTCCCTTACTGCAGGAGGGATGGAATTATCTGTTTTTACAGGAGATATTGTTTATGATGTAGATGGATATGGCACAATGATCATGCCTGAGGGAACTTATAATAATGTTTTGCGTGTAAAAACAATACAGGAAGAACTACATGACCTTAGTATTATGGGAGTAGTACAAACCACTACTCTTATTGGGTATTCTTACTTTGTAGAAGATTATCCTCTTCCGGTTTTAATTATAGAAGATTCAGAGTCTTATGTTTTTGGTGAGCTGGTTGATGAATTTTCATCTACGACTCACTTGATAAGTTACAATGGTGTTCCATTAAATATTGAAGAATTAACTATCGATAATTCTATTTTAATTTACCCTAATCCGAGTACAGATCATATCAATATCAAGATGAATTATGAAGGCTTTGCTGATCTGAAAATTCTAAATATTGATGGTAAAACTGTTAGATCACAACTCATGCAGAGTAATACAAAAGTAAATGTAGCTGATTTAATACCTGGATATTATATTGTTGAAATACTTATTGATGGGCAGTACTTTTCTAGAGCCTCATTTATTCGGGCCCAATAAAAGGAAGTAGAAGCGGTGAAAAATTTTAAGTGGCTCATACTCTTTTTAGTACTAATGTATTGTTCGCAGCAAAGCAATGGTCAAACGATTGATCCAAATGCAAAACCGGTACAAGTGAGTGGAGTGTTAGGTGGTAGTATGAGTTATTATGATGTATCCGGAATAGAAAACCGTCGACAACCTTATGGATATCGCCTTTTTGGATCAGTAAACATTAAGTTATACGGCTGGTCATTTCCATTTTCAGTAGCTATTAGTCAACAAGGAAGTAGTTTTAGTCAGCCATTTTCTTTGTATGGCGTAAGTCCCCAATATAAATGGATAAAACTCCATTTAGGTCATCGAAACATGAAGTTTTCTGAATTTACACTCGGTGGAGTTACTTTTCTGGGTGGAGGAGTAGAGTTAACACCAAAGAAATTTCGCTTCTCTGCTATGTATGGGAGGCTACGAAAGGCGGTAGAAGAACCAAAAAATCAATTTGAAATTCCGCAATTTGAAAGAATAGGATTTGGAGTTAAAGTTGGAGTTGGTGACAAGTCCTTTATTGATCTTAGTGTTTTTAGTGCAAAAGATGTTCTGAGTTCCTTACGAAATCCGGATTCTCTCCAATTACGTAATGCACCGGAGGCAAGTAATTCGATTGGATTAACGGGTAGAGTCAGCATGGCTAAGGATAAATTAAACCTCGATTATGATATTGGCTTAAGTACCTTTACTGCAGATTTACGTTTAAATCCCATCGAAAATATAGATAGTAGATTAGCTGAAAGTGCTGATCAATTAAATATCAATAGTTCTTCCAATGCTTCGGTTGCGGGTTCAGCAGGGTTGCAATATAAAAATGAATTTTTCAATACAGGCGTAAAGTATCGTTATGTTCAAGCTGGTTACAGAACATTAGGGACAAATTATTTATTGAGTGATATTGAGATGATCACTATCAATGCCGGAACGAGTATTATTCAAAACCGAATGTCGATCAGTGCTTCATATGGAATTCAAAACAATAACCTTTCCGAACGAAAATATGCTAAAACCGCTAGGAATATTGGTTCAGCAAATATTAATTATCGAGCTACAGATAAACTAAGTTTTAATGCTAGTTATAGTAATTTCTCAATCTACCAGACCGTTTTAA
>JAUVAY010000183.1 GCA_030591505.1 Flavobacteriales bacterium
AGAGGGTCTAAACGCCTTTATTGATGTTGGATGTATTACGTGTCATACCGGACCACTTTTAGGAGGAAATATGTTTCAGAAATTTGGTGTATATGGTAACTATTGGGAACATACAAATAGTACTGTAATTGACGACGGAAGGTTCAAAGAAACACAAAACGAAGCTGATAAATATATGTTCAAAGTTCCATCGATGAGAAACATTAGTGAAACCCACCCTTATTTTCATGATGGTAGCGTTAGCAGCCTGAAGGATGCTATCCAGATTATGGCTGAAGTTCAGTTAAACAAGAAATTAAGTGCCGAACAAGTTGATAGTATCGATGAATTCCTAAAATCACTTAGTGCACCGGATGGTGGTGTTAAAAAAGAATATCAAAGTGCGCCTATATAAATTAGATTGAATACTATGTTTTAAAACCGCCCTGTCCCGAAAGCTATCGGGATTCAGGGCGGTTTTTTTTAATCAAAAGCTTCTTTTAGTTCTTATAAATATATGATCCCAACTGCTAAAAATATGTAGCTTTGTGAGCGCTAAATTGATCCTGTTTCATGGCTGAAAAGTGCTACCATTGTGGCGAAGATTGTATTGAAACCGAAATTCATTTCGAGGGCCATCCCTTTTGCTGTGAAGGATGCAAAACAGTATATGGGATACTAAAAACAAATGATCTAGAAGGCTTTTACAAGCTTGATGAAAAAGGAGGTAGTAAAACACTACTACATCAGCAAAATAAATATGCTTACCTCGATGAAGAAGAAATAATTGAAAAACTGATTGAGTATAAAGATGACGAAATAAACATGGTCAGTTTTTATATTCCTAAGGTTCATTGTTCCTCCTGTATTTGGCTACTTGAAAAATTGTATAAACTCAAGGCAGGGATAAAGGTTTCCACCGTAAATTTTACTAGAAAAACCATCCGGATCTCTTTCGATCCAAACGAGATCTCCCTTAAAGAAATTGTAGAAACGCTACACTCGATCGGTTATGAACCTTCTATCAATTTAAAAAACCTTGATGACGATAAGCCTAAAAGCGGAATTGAAAAAAGCCTTTGGTATAAAATAGGAATCGCGGGATTTGCTTTTGGAAATATCATGCTCGCTGCATTGCCTGAATATTTTGCTACTCCTGCGCAACCAATCGACCCAAAATTTGCTCAACTCTTTCAGTATTTGGGCATGGTTCTCGCTTTTCCAGTCGTTTTTTATAGCGCTTCAGACTACTTTAGCTCTGCTTATCAAGCTATTAAACATCGAGGTATTAATATTGATATACCCATTGCTATCGGAATTGCCACATTATTCTTAAGAAGTTTATACGAGGTGATGATTCTTCATCAACCCGGTTATTTTGACTCATTAGCGGGTTTGGTCTTCTATCTCCTATTAGGTAAAGCCTATCAAAGTAAGACCTATTCAACGATAGCATTTGACCGTGATTATAAGTCCTATTTTCCTATTTCTGTCGTTAAATTAAGCGAGGGGAAAGAATATGTCATCCCACTTACACACCTCAAGAAGGGAGATCGAATGCTGATTCGGAACGATGAAATTATTCCAGCAGATTCTGTACTTATTAGTCCAAAAGCAAGTATCGATAGCAGTTTTATTACCGGAGAAGAACGAACGCTTGGAAAGAAAAGTGGAGAAAAAATATTTGCAGGTTGTAAGCAAGTTGGACCTGCTATTGAAGTTGAAGTTATAAAAACAGTAAATCAAAGTGAGCTGACTTCATTATGGAATGATGCTAATTTAATTGATCGCGAACATCGCCAGAATTTCGAAACCATTACCAATAAGATCAGTACTTATTTCACCGTAATTATATTACTTATTGCATTTGGCTCCCTCCTCTATTGGCTTCAGATTGATACCGCAATTGCTATAAACGTATTTACAGCAATATTGATCGTTGCGTGTCCATGTGCACTCGCCTTAGCTGCTCCCATCAGCTTCGGACAAACAATTCGTAAAATGGGTAAGGCCAAGTTGTATTTTAAAGACACCTTATCCGTTGAACGTTTCGGACATATCGATCAAATTGTTTTTGACAAAACAGGTACGATTACTCAGGCACACAGTTCGCAAATTACTTACGAAGGGGCTGAACTGAGTGATAACGACCTTTCAATTATCCGTTCAGGTTTTAGAAATTCATACCACCCTTTGTCTTTAAACCTTTATTATCACTTAGATAGCTTTCCTAAGGTAGAGATCAGTGGCTTCAATGAAATATCAGGTAAAGGAATTGAATTTTCGGTAGATGGAGATGATTTTAAATTAGGATCCGCATCTTTCTGTGGATTTGAATTAAAAGATGATGACTCACTACGGACACGTGTTTTTATTAGAAAGAATGATGATCCACTCGGGTATTTCTCATTTTCTAACGAATATAGAAGTGAATTAAAAAGCGTTGTTGAATCGCTAAGTAATTACCAGTTATCAGTTATTACAGGTGATAATGAAAGTGAAAAGAGCAAATTGGAATATTATTTTGGTGCGAAGACTCCTATCTTATTTAATCAAAGTCCTATTGACAAATTGAATTTTATTAAGTCAATACAAAACGAAGATCATCAGGTATTGATGATAGGTGATGGCTTAAATGATGCAGGGGCACTGGCACAAAGTGATGTTGGAATAAGCATAGCTGAAGATACGAATAACTTTTCTCCGGCTTGTGATGCGGTATTTGATGCCTCAAATTTTAACCGATTACCTCAGTTTATTCAATTTGCAAAAAAGTCTATTCAAACGGTTAAAGTGAGTATTCTCATCTCTTTTCTATACAATATAATCGGACTAAGTTTTGCTATTCAGGGTTTACTTTCTCCGCTCTACTCTAGTATTCTTATGCCCACGAGTTCTATATCCGTGGTGCTGATCTCGTCGTTAATGATCAATTATCATAGTCGGAAACTGAAGAGTTAATCAATAGATCAATTAAAAAATAATAGCATAAAAGGTTGTATTTTTCAGCCAATAAGCAAAAGAACTTGAAGCTTCCATTTTTCATAGCCCGACGATATATTTTTTCTAAAAAGAATCGAAACGTTGTTAATCTGATCTCAGGTATTTCAGCATTTGTAATTGGCCTTGTTACCCTTTCTATGGTAGTTGTTCTTTCCGCTATCAATGGAATTGAATCCCTGATCGATAGTCTATATACTTCATTTGAGTCTGAGATTTACATTTATCCAAAGGAGGGAAGAAGCATCCTCTCTGATAGTGTTGATTTTGTTAGCATAGCTGAACTTGAAGGCGTTTTAGCCTTAAGCCCTGTAATTGAAGATGCTGTTTTAGTAGAATACAGCGACCAGCGTCAGGTAGCTAAAGTAAAAGCCTATAATCCAGAATTTATTCAATATACAGGAATCGATTCGATGATAGTTTGGGGTGATAAAAAACTGATCGATGGAAACTTATATAAAGCCCTTATTGGCTATGGTTTAAAATACTATTTAGGTATACCTGGAGATCCTATTTACCCATTAAAATTATATGCGCCCACAAGGGGAAGGTCGATTAAAAAATATAAAGAAAAGGCATTCGAAAAGAGGGCGATTGATATTCAAGGTGTTTTCTCTATCAGTGTGGAATTTGATATGCAATATATTCTAACTCCTTTAGAATTTGCCGAAGACCTATTTGGACGGAAGGGTGACTATACTCAAATAGAGATAAGAGCTGACCCTGAAGTGGATCGAATGCTGTTAGCACAGCAAGTAATGAAAGTCGTTGGTCCTGAATATCGTGTAATTACACGCGAACAAAAAAACGAATTGATCTTTCAAACGACCCAATCTGAAAAATGGGCTTCCTTTGCGATTATCACTTTTGTAATGATCATTGCTGTGTTTAATGTAATTGCAAGCCTAACAATGCTCATCTTAGAAAAACGCAAGGACATCTTTTCTTTGCAAGCCATGGGAGCAGATTCATCATTGATCAGACAGATCTTTTTCTTTGAGGGAATTCTAATAAACGTAATTGGTGCGATTGGAGGAATGCTCTTGGGAATATTATTGGTCTTATTACAAGAGAATTTTCATTTTATCCCTTTGGAAGGATCAATAGTAGATTACTATCCTGTGGCTTTAAAAATGAGTGATCTTGGGGTAATTTTTCTTACTGTACTAATCATGGGCAGCATTTCAACTTATTTTCCCGTAATGTTTTTGAGTAAAAAATACCTTTCAAATAACAGTCCAGAGGATTTTAAGAAGGATTAAGAAATTATAAAGAGCGTAGGTCTTCATATACAAAACTCCCAAATTCCTTTTCTATCTCGTTAAGAATTGCTTGAACCTCTTCAAAAGTATCCGTTGTAACCAGTTGCATTCTAAAAGGTTTAAAGTGAGGGATTCCTTTAAAATAATTGGCGTAATGCCGTCTCA
>JAUVAY010000197.1 GCA_030591505.1 Flavobacteriales bacterium
AATATATACATTTGCATCCGCTCAAACGGGCGTAAGTTCTTACAAGCCTCCATAGCTCAGTTGGTCAGAGCAGCTGATTTGTAATCAGCAGGTCGATGGTTCGAATCCTTCTGGGGGCTCTTTTTTCCAGGTTCAAACGTGAATCTGGATTATTTTTTTTTGGGGAGATACTCAAGCGGTCAACGAGGGCAGACTGTAAATCTGCTGGCTACGCCTTCGTAGGTTCGAATCCTGCTCTCCCCACATTTATTATCCGCTCTATTAATTTTACAGGTTAATAGAGCAAATTGCGGGAGTAGCTCAGTTGGTAGAGCATCAGCCTTCCAAGCTGAGGGTCGCGGGTTCGAGTCTCGTCTCCCGCTCAAAAAAATTAACCTCGTCGAAAGACGGGGTTTTATTTTTTAAGAATTAAAAAATTGAAGCCTCATCGATTGATGAGGCTTTTTATCTTATACCTTAATAGGAGAAAGTTTTGCAAGGTCGAGCTTTAATAATTGTAAAGTAGACAAGCCTTCGTCTATCTCCTGTAGCATTGTCGATTTTTTCACTTCGAATTTATTCTTGATCTCCTTAAATAATTTTGTATAGTAGTTAGCTCCTTCTTCCATGTTATTTAGAAAATTCACTAAATACTTCTCTTGCTTTTTGGTCATTGAAAAACTCGCCTCATTCATTTTTTCCTTTAGATAGTCAATATAAATATTGAATTCCTTAATGAACATATTCGGTCGGTTATTCTCAACAAACTCACCTGTTCTTCCATAAATATGATCGATGATCTCTTTCAATTTCATCGTTTTTGAAAAGTAGGCCATATTGGGTCCGGGACAGATAGATACACCATCTCCTTCTACTTTTGTATCAAGATTATTTACTAATAATGCCGAGGTTCCTAGACCAACACAGGTGCATGATTTCTCAACTATCTTATCGTACTCGAATTTATGATGTTTTAGAGTTAATTGTCGTTTATCAAGCTCTTTAAGCTTATTGTATTGATATTCACGAGAGGCTGTACACATCCCTTTATCAGAAAACTCCTTACTTAAGGCAACAAATTTCTTTGGACAAGAGCTACCTGGTCTTCCTTTTGCAATCAAGCTTTCCTTTTCAACATCCTTGGTATTTCCTTTAAGGCTATTGAAAGGAATTCCTAATGGTGAAATATTACTTAAAAACAAGTCTTCTTCCTTTGCATCCTTAAGCATCGTTAAGGTCGGGTCATCAATATTTACTGCTTCTGGAACAAGAAGAAAAGGACTTCCCCATCCAACAGAATCTACCTGATAATGATCCAGCAAGAATTGATGTTCTTCAGCATCTCCTACTCCACCCTGTGCTGTTATTTTAATATGAAGTCTTTCTTCAGGAATAATTTTCCCTTTTAATTCCAGTGCATTATTAACGGTTTCGGATAAGGTTTGGAGCATCTCCTCACGTTTTTCTTTAAATTCAGATAAAATTGGCCCCATTAAATAACCTTCTGATGCAAAAGCATGGCCTCCACAATTCAATCCTGATTCTATTCTGTATTCAGAAACCCATAAGCCCTTTTTGGCTAAAAATTTACCTTGAATCAAGGCTGATCGATAATCGCTAACCTTTAAAACGATCTTCTTTTTGATCTTGCCTTTTACATTTGGAAAAAAATCATCAAATTTTTCTATATAGCTATATAAGCGAGGGTTCATTCCTGCAGAGAGAATAACTGATGAACTCAGGTCACTATTGGCATATCCTCGAAGTGCTGCATGTGCATCATTATACTCAGTGGGTAATTGTTCACCATTTCTAAAGTTATCCTTATCAACCTTAGTCATGATATTCACATCAATGCTACCCATTGAAAGCTTATCCTTGATCCAATTACCTACTTCATTAAAGTTAAAATAATTGGATGTCATTTTAGTAAACTCCTGCTTGATTGCTGAGCTATCAGGCAACATACTAAAGTAATCTTTAAGTTCTTGTGCTTTTTCTGTGGAAGCTGTTTTGAACTCTTCGAACTTCTTTCCAGCCAGATTGTTAATTAAATTCAAATAAGAAGTAATTCTCTTCGCTCTAAAATCCTCGATCTTCTCGGTGATCTCCAAGTAAGGGATCTCAAACTTATCACAATACATCTTTCTCAATTTCTCTAAAATAATATCATCAACTAGAGAAATAACGGAATCGATACCCAAATGTGAAACCTTCAAAGGTGTATCAATAGTATATCCTATCCCCATTACAGGGATATGGAATGAATGTGTTTTGCTCATCTCAGTGTTTGCTAATAAATAGTTATAACCAATCCTTTCAATATAATTCGCCTAACTATATTGAAGGTGCAAATACCGAACTTAACAAAACATAAAATATGACTTAATGCAGTTTTAGAAAGTATTTATAAAATACTTAACAAAAAAAAGGCCTCGATAAATCGAGGCCTAAGATCTTTAAAAGATGAATAAATATTAAATTACTTTAACATTTACTGCATTTAAACCTTTTTTACCTTCTTGTAAATCAAACTCTACTGTATCACCTTCACGAATCTCATCGATTAAACCTGAAATGTGTACGAAATGTTCTTTACTTGTTCCCTCTTCACTGATGAATCCAAATCCTTTGGTTTCATTGAAGAATTTTACTGTTCCTTTATTCATAATAAATATAATATAATTAAAGTGCAAAAGTAATGTAAATAATTTAAATACAACTAATAGTAGCGAATTATCCTTCTTTATTAGCTATATATAGGCTTATACGCAATGAACCCGCTCTATTTTGCTTAAAAATAAGCTATCTCCTGCCAGAAAAAGGTCGCTTTTTCTTATTCCAATTTTTATTTTTATCCCAATTCCTTTTATTAGGATTTTTCTTTTGTTGCGTCTTTGGTTTTGAAACACCTTTAGTGCGTATAGGCTCACTATCATCATGATAAGGATGATCTTCCACGGTTGGAACCTTTTGTCCAATCAGTTTCTGAATATCATTCAAATAAGGTCGCTCTTCTAAATTGCAAAAAGAAATTGCTTTTCCACTCGCTTTTGCTCTACCCGTTCTTCCGATCCGATGGACATATGTTTCAGGAATATTTGGAAGGTCATAATTGATTACCAAGGAAAGCTCATCAACATCGATCCCTCTGGCAGCAATATCTGTAGCAACAAGGACTTTTATCTTTCCATCCTTAAAATTACCCAGGGCTCGTTGTCTGGCATTTTGAGACTTATTCCCATGTATTGCTGCAGCATTAACTCCTGCTCTAGATAGTGATTTTACAATTTTATCAGCCCCGTACTTTGTTCTAGAAAAAACTAAAGTAGATTTTGCCTCTTCCTTTTCGAGCAAGTGAATTAATAAAGCCGACTTATTGCTTTTACTTACAAAATAAACAGACTGTTCAACCTTTTCAGCCGTAGTTTGTTTTGGATTGATAGTGACCTTCTCTGGGTTTCCTAATATTTTATGAGATAAACTTATGATACTTGGCGGCATCGTTGCTGAAAAAAACAAGGATTGCCGTTCGCTTGGTAATTTTGCTATTATCCTTTTAATATCATGAACAAAGCCCATATCCAGCATTCTATCCGCTTCGTCTAATACGAAATATTCAACATTCTTTAGACTTATATATCCTTGATCCATTAGATCTAATAGTCGTCCTGGAGTTGCAACTAAAACATCAACTCCTCTTCGCAATGCACTGGTCTGTCCTCCTTGTTTTACACCACCAAAAATGACCGTATTTCTAATATCCGTATTACGTCCATAAGCAGTAAAGCTCTCTGCAATTTGGATTGCCAATTCGCGTGTTGGAGTTACAACAAGTGCACTGACTTTATGCTTTCGATTTCCTTCTTGACGTGCTTTATTGAGTTGTTGCAAGATCGGCAATGCGAATG
>JAUVAY010000118.1 GCA_030591505.1 Flavobacteriales bacterium
GCTATTTTAATAAGGAGAACGTCGATATCGCAATTATTGAAACAGGACTTGGAGGAAGGTTAGACTCTACCAATGTTATCAACCCTGAATTAGCTATCATTACAAATATTGGGATGGATCATATGCAATTCTTAGGAAATGATCGACTAAGCATAGCAAAAGAAAAAGGGGGAATAATAAAAGAAAATACACCCATAATCGTTGGGCAAGCGGATAGTGAATTAAGAGAACTTTACTCGGAGATCGCAAAACACAATAATGCCATTATCACCTTTGCCGAAGATCTTGCTATTGAAATACCATGGTCTGACTTAAAAGGATCTTACCAGAAATTCAATATCAAAACGGCAATAGCAGCAATAGAAACACTTCAACGATCTGGATGGAACATTACCCAAAAAACGATCGATGATGGATTAAAACATGTCGGATTGAATACCGGCTTGGAGGGGCGCTGGCAAGTTCTTGGAGAGTCTCCTAAAATTATTTGCGATACGGGACATAACAAAGAAGGACTTAAGGCTGTTTTTAATCAGCTATTAAATGAGGAGTATCAGCGCTTACATATTATTGTAGGTATGGTAGACGATAAGAATGTAAGCGAAATGCTTAGTCTTTTCCCTAAAGATGCTAGATATTACTTTACACAGGCTTCCGTACCGAGAAGACTCGCTGTTGATGAGTTAGAAAAAGAAGCTAAAAATATAGGCTTGAATGGGATGAAATACCCAACTGTTAGTGAGGCATTCAATTCTGCAAAAACGGAAGCTACAAGCGATGATCTTATTTTTATAGGAGGAAGTACATTTATCGTTGCGGATCTTTTAATGGATATTGCTACTACTCAGCACCAATAATTCCATGGCGGATCATATATTTTACCAATTCTGCATTCGAATTTATTTCAAGTTTGGCCATCAATCGTGTACGATAGGTTGAAATTGTTTTAATACTTAAATGAAGTTTAATAGAAATCTCAGTAATAGTTTGCCCTTGTCCGATCAATAGTAACACTTCGTATTCTCGATCTGATAGTATCTTATGGGGTAGCACTTCATTTTCCCTAAGCACTTCACCTACCAATAGGTTCGTGACTTCCTTACTGATATATTCTCCTCCTATAGCTATTGTTCTTATCGCTTCAACAAGCGTATCAGGTGCCGTATCTTTATTAAGGTAGCTGGATGCTCCAGCTTTAAGCATTCTAATAGCAAACTGGTCTTCGGGATACATGCTTAAAATTAAAACAGCGATATCGGGGTAAAGTAACTTTACTTGTTTTAAGACCTCCAACCCGCTTCTTCCTGGCAATGAAATATCTAATAACAATACTTCCGGTTGCGTATTTTTTAATTCTTTGATCAGTGATTCTCCGGTTGACACTGCTTTTATCACATTAATATCAGTGTACAATCCTAATATCTGGCTTAAACCGTCACGTACGATCTGATGATCGTCGCATATCATCAAATTTATCATCTTAATTTTTTAATAAGTTTAGTGGAAAGGTAACGATCACTTCCGATCCCGAATCTTTTCCTGTATTTATTTTCAACACTCCATTCCATGGTTTAATTCTCTCTTCTATGCCAAATAATCCTAATTTATCACTTACTCTTGCCAATGCAAGGTCAAAGCCAACTCCATTATCCTTAATGGTAAAAAACAGGCCCTGTTTATCCTTTGTAATTGAAACAATACAGCTTTCGGCATTTGAATGTCTGATCACATTGGTTAATGTTTCTTGTATTATCCTAAAAGCCGCAGTAGTAAATTTATCACTAAATTCAAGGCTATTAATATCTGCAACTAATCGCCATGATATATCCGTATTTTCATTGAAATTTTTAATCATCCATTCCAAGGCTGGGATTAGGCCTAGATCATCAAGAATAACAGGTCGCAGTTGATGAGCAATTCTTCTTACCGTTTTTATTGTATTGCTTGACAATTCGATAAGTTCATTTATTTTTTTTGAAATATTCTCCTTCCGCTCAACTGATTTATCCTTATTTTCAATCTGTTGTTTTAAATAAAAAAGACCCAATTTACTTGCTGTCAACTCCTGTCCTAATTGATCATGAATTTCTAAGGAAATTCTTTTTTTCTCATCATCTCTGATCCATTCTAAACGATTGAGCAGATCTCTTAATCTTAAATGAGAAAACTCAAGATCGATCGAGGCTATTTCTTTCTCAACTGCAATCCTCTTTTGTTTTATACTTTGTCTGATTGCAGCAGGCAAACGGGTAAGTCTATCTTTAAGTAAGTAATCATCTGCTCCTTCTTTTATACAGTGCACTGCAGTTTCTTCATCGATCGCCCCTGTCACAATAATAAAAGGCCGTTGAATTTTTGATGCTTTAAGAATTTTTAAGGCTTCAAGGCCATTAAACTGAGGCATGGAATAATCAGAAAGGATAATATCGGGGTTAAATACTTCTATTGTTTTAGAATAAGCTTTTTCATCATAAACGACCTCATCAATAAAATTGAATTCCTTTTTAAGTTTAAGGCGAATCAATTCAACATCAAGGTCCGAATCTTCAACAATAAGTATGCGCAATGGCCTGTTCTCATTAAATGGATCAAAAGATTGAATATTATTTAAAGGCTCCGTCATTAGTATGAAGTTCTATTAAACATGAGCCAATACCTGGTCAATGAACTAAGCATTGAACTGTACTCTTCAAAATCGATCGGCTTTACTAAATAGCTATTGGCACCTTTTTTATAAGCTTCTTGTATATCGATCTGAACAGCTGATGAAGAAAATACAATTACAGGAACTGCATTGGTAAAACGATTTGCTCTAATAAGGTCCAACACCTCTAAGCCGCTTACTTTTGGAATCTTTAGATCTAAAAGAACAAAGCGGGGAAGGACAAGGGTTTTTCTGCCTTTATAATTTCCCATACCAAAAAAATAATCCAGAGCCTCTGCACCATCATTTAGTACCCTTATATTTCCTTTTACACCAGATTTTCTAAGAGCCTTAATTGCCAATTCACTATCAATCGGATTATCCTCTATCAATACTATTTCATCATTCTCTATCATCTTCAGTTTTATTAGGAATGGTAAAATAAAAAGACGTATCAGATCCAGGGTAGGATTCTCCCCAAACTCGCCCGCCATGCTTGTGTATTATTCGAGATACAATAGCTAAACCTACACCCGTACCTTCAAATTGCTGTGCAGAATGTAGACGTTGAAAAACCTTAAATAATTTATCTGCATAGCGCATATCGAATCCTACTCCATTATCTTTTATATAATAAACTATTTCATCTTCAGACTCTTTGGAACCAATAGTAATTATCGGTTTAGTTACATCTTTGGTAAACTTGATCGCATTAATAATTAAGTTAGTATAAACTAATGTGATTGTATTAGAATCTCCAAAGATCGGTGGTAGAGATTGTATTATGAATTTGCAGTTTTTATTTCTTTCGGCCCTTTCTTTTTTAATTATCTCCTGAACGATAGGATTGGGGTCAAATATCATTTTTTTAAGTTCGATACGTCCAACGCGTGAAAAATGAAGCAGGTCATCGATGAGTTGGGCCATTTGCTTGGTTCCTTTTTGGATGATCTCTAAATAGCGAAGTGCTTCCTCATTCAGATCATCACCAAACTCTTCTTTAAGCAAACCTGAAAACCCAGTAATTGCTCTTAAGGGAGCGCGTAAATCATGCGAAACGGAATAAGAAAACGCTTCCAGCTCACCCACTGCAGCTTCAATGTCCATCGTCCTTTTCTCTACTTCCTTTTCAAGGTTAGAATTGAGTTTAATGATCTCTCTTTCCGCAGTTTTTCTCTCAGTTATGTTACTACTTAAGCCCAGGTATGATGAAGCTTTTCCGGAAGATTTGACCAATGGAACAATGGTAGTGTCAGTCCAATAGATTTCACCCGTTTTAGATCGATTCTCCATCTCACCTTTCCAAATTTTACCTTTCCGAATCGTTTTCCATAGATCTTCATATAATGAATCATCCATATTCCCGGTTCTTAAATCTGAAATCAACAATGAGTTAAGATCACTTTCTGTATACTTTGAAATTTCATAAAACTTAGCATTTACTCGAATTAGCTTTCCTTCGCCATTCACTTCAGTAATTATATTCGATACATCCAGTGCATCTTTAAGAACACTGATCTCCTTAATATTTTTTCTAAGCTCTGCATTCGATTGCAATAAGTTGGTTATGTTTTCCTGAATAAGAACTATCTCACTTATTTCGTCATTCTCCTTCTTTAACGGAAAAAATGTAGAGCCCACATAAACTTCCTCTACAGAATTATTAAGCTTTATTTTTTTAGGTGATGCCTTCCATGAAACTCCCTTGAGGTAAACCTTTTTGATCTCGCCAATAAAACCCGCAAAATTAGGATCCAAAAAAATATTATATGTCTTGTATAACCCTTCAATCTTATCGGGTTCGATTCTCCATAACTCAACAAAGGCTTCATTAAAATAAAGTAGTTCTCCATTTATCGAATAAATCGAAGTTGCATTTGGAGACTGATCGATCATAGTCTTAAAACTATGATCAGAAAAGCTGGTCATACTATCTTTAATGGCAGTAGTCTTTACTTTGTTAGTTTGGCTCATTCCAATATTATTCATTGTCTAGCATCCTACTTCCATCATTTTAATCAAAAAACATGGGCAGCAGGATTATTTCTACCCAATTTGTGCTTGGATAACAATTTAATGAGAGAAAGAAACTAAAATATAACTTTAATTGAAATAGGTAGAAACACCTATTTTATAAAAGAAAGAATGAGACCATTAAGCTCTCATTATCTCGTCATAAGCGATCTTATATTCGTTATCGTCTTTTAAGAAGTTATAACCGGTAGTCATAAGGTCTTTAGCCTCATTAACTTTTCCATTATTTTTTAAGTATTCGCTATAATTTATAATGCCCATTTTCAATAATAACAACTGACCTTGCCAATAATCATCAACACTTTCAATCGATTCAATGCCTTTCATAGCTGTTTCAATTGATATTTTAGCATCTGCTGTCATATTGAGTTCAGATTCGGATACTCCTTTAAGCAACCACGAGCCCCAATCATTAGGATCCATTCCTACAAGGTATTTATAGTAAGATTTGGCTTTTGAAATTTTATTGATTTGGTAATAATTATCAGCAACCTCAAAGGTTTGACGTTTTAAGTCATCGATATACTCAGCATTGTCTTCCACATAAAATCCTGATTTATCCTTTTTACGATACTTAACACAATATTTTACAGCGTCTTTAAATGCTCTTGGAAATTCTTCATCATACTCTTCCATTTTCGACATTTCGAAATAACACATCGATGTATATAAATATGGAAGTGGATCTCTTCTTGTATCTTCATCTTCAATATACCCCATTGATTTATACAACAGTTTATCATACTTTTCATCAACTAGTAAAAAAAGTAGATCATTATACTCGTCATCAGGCTGAGTATAACTGACTTTTTGAAAAGCGAGAATTCCAACTAATATGAATAAAAGGACTTTAAAATTTTTCATGTCTTTGTATTTGATAACGCCGCATTATACGAACTTCATTTTGAATTAGGAAATAAAGATATAAATAAACTTAAGCCTACTAAAATCATCTTATTTTTGTAACAAAAAAAACATGAGGATAGATATTTTATCAGTTTTACCTCAGATTGTAGAAGGTCCATTGTCCGAATCTATCATTAAGCGTGCCAATGATAAAGGTCTCGCCAAGATATATGTACACAATATCCGTGATTATAGTTTAAAAAAACACAAAAATACAGATGATTATCCTTATGGTGGAGGTGCTGGAATGGTAATGACAATAGAGCCTATAGCCAGATGTTTGGATAAACTTATTGAAGAAAGAGATTACGATGAAATAATATTCATGACACCTGATGGTGAAACATTAAATCAGGGGATGGTCAATACATTATCATTGAATAAGAACATCATTATTCTTGCCGGCCATTATAAAGGTATTGATGAGCGAGTACGCGATCATTATATAACTAAAGAAATTTCTATTGGTGATTATGTACTAACAGGTGGGGAGCTTCCAGCTGCAATATTAGCTGATGCCATCATCAGAATAATACCGGGAGTAATTGGGGATGAAACTTCAGCGCTTAGCGATTCTTTTCAGGATGGTTTACTTTCGCCACCTGTATATACAAGGCCCTTTGAATACAAAGGAATGAAAGTCCCAGATGTACTTCTATCTGGTGATGACAAGAAAGTTGATTCTTGGAGGCATGAACAAGCGATAATGCGCACTAAACAACGAAGACCTGACCTTTTTAGTAAATGGGATGAAGAAGACGAATAATCTAAAATTTAATTTAAAATCAATACATTGTAAATCGAATAATAGTTGTAATATTGCACCCCAATTTTAGGGCATTAAATAATAATTATCATGGATATCGTTAAAGAGATACAGAATGAGATCACTGAAAAGTTAGATCTTCCAAGTTTTGGACCTGGGGATACTATTACAGTACATTATAAAATTAAAGAAGGAGATAAAGAACGTATCCAGTTATTTCAAGGCGTTGTTATACAACGAAGAGGAAATGGTTTTAGCGAAACTTTTACCGTAAGAAAGATTTCTAACGGAGTTGGTGTTGAACGTATCTTCCCTATTTACTCACCTAATATTGATAAATTAGAAGTGAATAAAGAAGGAAAAGTAAGAAGAGCGAGAATTTTTTACTTACGTACTAGAACTGGTAAATCTGCAAGAATTAAAGAAAAGCAGCATTTTAAAGCGAAATAATAAAAACATTTTATTATACGATCCCGCTCCGATAGCTATCGAGGCGGGATTTTTTTTACCAACATTCTAGCTAACCTTCCTTCTTTACTAATACATATTTTAGTTGAAGCTAATGCTGAGTATCAATACAATCGCATGGATTCCCATCAAACTATCGAACCAAGCAGAGTAAAATAATTCGTTTCGTTGTGGAGTACTATAAACAATCGAGAGCAACATCAGAAAATACACACTCATGATATAAATAGGATTGATACTTAAGGGAAGCTGCATAAATAAATAAAAGGCCCCAAAAAGGGATAAAACAGCCAAAACCTTGGTTGCCTTCACTCCTATTGCCCGCGGTATTGTTAAAAATTCTTCCGGATCACTTTCTATATCCCTAACATCAAACATCAATGCAATTGGAAGTACGAACAACAATTTTCCCATCAATAGTGGTAACCACAATGTACTGTCCTTTAATAAATCATTTTCAATTACCTGCGGTAAAACGGTAATTGCTGCCCATACCAAGCTTACTATAAATGTTTTGACATAAGGAATGCTTCGGATGGATATCTTCCATTTTCCAATCTTAATTCCATGAATTATGTATATAAAACTTATAAATGATAGAAGGACAATTATAAGCTGTGTTTCTCTAGTGTAACTTGAAAACAAATAGAGAATAAAAACCAGGGATAAAAGCATCGAAAATCCCCAATATGTAATGTGCTTCAACATCCATTCAGCATGATAGCGCTGAGGTGGCTTTTTGAATAAAATAGCCTGATAATAACCCAGATTATAGATGAAAAGTGTACTAAAAAAAACGAATAACGGATTTTTAATATCCCATCCAATTCCTAATTCATAATTGGTTTCTAATGAGAATAAAAAAGCGATCAAAGCAATATGAATATTGCTATACACCCATATTTCAATTATTTTCTTCAATTTATTTCGTTACACCATAAAGCAAAAGTCCGGAGGCTACTCCCAAAATACTAGAAATCAAGGCCTGTTTAGTACGCTTTGATCGAGCTGAACGATCATATCCTTCAGCATAGAATTCATTTCCAATAAAATCAGGTGAACTAATACTCTCTTTCTGTATTTTAACAATGGGTATCTGAATTAAGCCAGTGTAAACAATTGGAATAAACAAGGTATATATGCTACCCTTCATTAAGTAGGCAGATAATCCCGAAATGCCAATTCCTAGTGGTATAACCCATTTTGTTCTAAAATGGTAGCGCGCATCCTTTTTTCCCATCACTACCAAATTCATATTCTCAGCTGTATAATCATCAACAAAATAAAGATCGGGGAAATAAAAAGTTTTAATCGTGCTATCCGGGTAGGTAATAGAGAAAACATCGTCTCTAAACATCGTCTTTGTTTTAAACTTCCCATTCTTTTTTTCAATGTTGAATTGAACTTTCACACCACTTGTATCCAGGCTAACACCATAAAATTGTTTTCCATTCATAAGAAGTAGATGTTCTTGTGCATCAGCAAGCGATGCAATCAGAATAAATAAGCTCAATAATACCCAGCGCATAATAATTTCTTTACTTGGTAAAAGTACCAAATCACATCTTATTATCTCCTACTATTTTAATGACTTTTTAATTATTAATCTACGATGCAACTTTGTATTTTAGCAGCCCAAAAATTCAATATATGAAATCGTCATTTTTAAGCAATCATATCGGACCAAGAAAGAGCGAAAGAGAAGCTATGCTCAAAGTGATCGGAGTGAAAAATATAGAGGAATTGATCTTCAAAACTATTCCGGATGACATTCGATTAAAAAACAATATAGACCTTGATACGCCCCTAAGCGAAGCTGAATACCTCGAACATATTTCTACATTAGGTGCAAAGAATAAAGTCTTTAAAAGTCTGATCGGATATGGCTACAATGACACTCTTGTTCCTTCTGTAATTCTTAGAAACGTATTCGAAAATCCGGGTTGGTATACATCCTATACGCCCTATCAAGCTGAGATCTCACAGGGAAGGTTAGAAGCGTTACTTAATTACCAAACCGTTATAAGTGATATGACGGGTTTATCAATGGCTAACGCTTCATTGCTTGATGAAGGAACGGCAGCTGCTGAATCGATGATCATGTTTTATAATGCCCGACCACGAAAAATGGCGAAAGCAGGGATAAATAAAATCTTCATTGATAATAATATATTTCCTCAAAGTCTTGATATTATCAAAACACACGCTGAACCAAAAGATATTGAATTGGTGTTTGGTGATTACCAAAGTATAGACCTTGATGAAAGCTTTTTTGGGGCGATCGTTCAATTCCCTGCAGCTGATGGTTCTGTAAATGATTACAGAGAATTTATTTCCAAGGCTAGTGAAAAAGACATTAAGGTAGCTGTTGCCTCTGATTTAATGAGTTTAGCTTTATTAAGCCCTCCGGGTGAATGGGGAGCGAGTGTGGTATTTGGAAACTCCCAACGTTTTGGTGTTCCTTTAGGTTATGGTGGTCCACATGCAGGGTTTTTCGCATGTACTGACGATTTTAAGCGTCATCTTCCTGGACGAATCATTGGAATTACGAATGACAAACACGGGAATAAGGCCTTGAGAATGGCGCTGCAAACGCGTGAACAACATATAAAAAGAGAAAAAGCAACTTCAAATATTTGTACTGCCCAAGCCCTATTAGCAATAATGGCGGGGATGTATGCGGTATATCATGGACCGGATACGATTAAGGAGATATCAAATACAATACATATTTCCGCTGTCCGTCTTGAAAAAGCGTTAACTCAGTTAGGTGTTTCAAATAGTAATAAAAACTACTACGATACATTAA
>JAUVAY010000154.1 GCA_030591505.1 Flavobacteriales bacterium
ACATTCTCTCATTCAAGCAATCACTTCCCCTTTCAATACCTTCAAAAAAGTCTCTGGTTCAGGTCGTACTCGATAATTATCCGTTTGATCCGCAAAAATGATCTTCCCTTCTTCATCGCAAATAATAACGGTAGGCATTACTGAATCCGAATCAAATCCAAACATTTCCATTCCCAATGGAGTACCTGCTTTTATATACAAGTCTAATTGCTTAGCTACTTTACTATCCTCATCTTGCAAGAACCAAAATGGAACATCCATTTTTTGTGCTAAACTTACCGTAAAATGATGGGGTTGTGGACTGATCAACAATACTTCAGCACCCAATTCATTTAGCTTCTTATATTGAGCAGATATTTCTTTGATCTGTGCCATACACAATGGACACCAGTTGCCCCTATAAAACAAGTAAATTAGTTTCTTTCCTTTAAACTCGTCACTTTTAACTGTATTTCCATCCTGTGCTTTAAAGGTTAAAACTGGAAGTTTTTCACCTATTGCTAAGTCATTATTTTTTCTATTTGGAAATACCGAGTACCAATGAATATACAATAGCCATAAGGTTAAATTTACGACGGCCAGTATCAACACCAATAAACTTCCTTTCTCGATATTCATCACCAACCATTCCCAGGATACTCCCGAAACGATCAGCAATAAAATTATTTTTAAATTTTTTGATGTTCTAGCAATATTGAAAATAAATAAGGTGGCCAAAAATAAGATTGGCAATAGGGCTGATAGTATAAGTCCCTCATGCCAATCTTGCTTAGTAATTCCTTGAATAAACGACCATACAACTACTCCCATCAAAAACATTGTTGCAGCTGTTATAAAAATTGATTTTATTCTATCCATTCTCGTTAATTTCTTGTTTGACTCACTACAAAAGTAAAAGAATTGATTCATGTCGTTTATCATCTGCAAGACATAATAGAACTATCAAGTTCAATCGAAGGTTGAAAAGAAGTGTTAATAAATCTATAATTCAATACCGTTGTCAATCCCCATTCAAAACTTATATTTGACTTACTAAAAATATAAGCATGAATTTACTAGAAGGAAAAGTGGCTATCATCACTGGAGCATCCAGAGGAATTGGTAAAGCAATCGCTCAGAAATTTGTTGAAAATGGTGCTACTGTTGCATTTACATATCTATCATCTGATGAAAAAGCGAAGGCTTTGGAAGAAGAATTAACGAAGAATGGAGGACGAGTTAAAGGGTTTAAATCAAATGCATCGAATTTTGATGAAGCACAAAAACTTGCTGATGAGGTAATGGATGCTTTTGGTGCGATTGATATTGTTGTTAATAATGCCGGTATAACTAGAGATAATCTATTAATGAGAATGAGTGAAGAGCAATGGGACGAAGTGATGGAAGTAAATCTAAAATCGATCTTCAACTTAAGTAAAGCTGTTCTTCGTCCTATGTTAAAAGCAAGAAAAGGATCTATTATCAATATGTCTTCCGTTGTAGGTGTTAGTGGAAATGCTGGTCAAGCGAATTACTCTGCTTCTAAAGCAGGTATTTTAGGGTTTACAAAATCGCTAGCTCAAGAGTTGGGTAGTCGTAATATTCGATGTAATGCTATCGCTCCAGGGTTTATTGAAACAGAAATGACAGAAGCATTAGATCCTAAAGTTGTTCAGGAATGGAGAAATACAATTCCATTGAAACGTGGAGGATCACCAGAAGATGTTGCTAATTTATGTGTTTTTCTTGCTTCTGATATGAGTGGATATATTACCGGACAAACAATTAATGTTTGTGGCGGAATGCTAACCTAAACAGCCTAATACTTTTGGATATCGTATTTAGTTATTCTCCTGCCTGGCTGCTACTGATCATTTCTTTAGCAGCATTGATCTCCTATTGGTTTTATAGAAAGGATAAGGCTTTTGGTGAGCAATCTGTATGGATTCCAAGACTTTTAGGAGTATTTAGGTTTATCTCCTTAAGTTTAATTGCGTTTTTCTTACTTGAACCGCTCATTAGAACGGAGACTACAGAAATTCAGAAACCTATCATCGCTATCGCTGTCGATAATAGCGAATCGATTTTAAATTCATCAGATTCCACTTATTATAAAAATGATTTTATTAAGAGTGTAAACGATCTGGCTAATGAATTAAGCGAATCTTTTGAAGTAGATCTACTCTCTTTTGATGAATCTGTTAAGAAAGGCTTAGATCTTAACTATGATGGAAAAGTAAGTGATCTTTCTAACTTATTAAATGAACTTGAAACCCGCTATTACAATAGAAACCTTGGGGCTGTTATTGTAGCTTCAGATGGGAATTATAATAAAGGTATTAACCCCAGCTACGCCCCCATCGCATTGAGTGCTCCTTTTTATACTGTTTTACTTGGAGACACAGGGAAGGTTAATGATCTGGCGATTGATGAGATTATTAGTAATTCGATCAGTTTTTTAGGCGATGACTTTCCTCTTGAGATAAATATGAATGCTGAGGGTATGAATAATAGCGACTATTCATTGGAAATTTATAATAATGGGAGAAGCGTTTTTGAGTTTAAGGGAAAGGTTGACAGTGAAAATTGGTTCAAGAGTATATCTACTGTTCTTCCAGCTGAAAAGACAGGTATTCAAAAATACACCGTACGACTAAAAAGCACAGCAGATGAACGTATTCAGCAAAATAACGAAGGTGTTTTTTATATCAATGTCTTAGATGAAAGATTAAAGATCGCTATACTAACTTCGGCTCCCCATCCCGATGTGGCCGTTTGGAGAAATGCACTTAAAACGAATAAAAATTATGAGGTAGAAGTTCTCGACGTTGATAAATTCAATAACAATATCAATGATTACTCACTTTTTATCCTTTATCAACTTCCTGCAAATAGCAGTCACATCACTTTGCTCAATAAAATAAAAGACGCTAAGATCCCCTATCTTATTCAGATAGGTTTGGCAACACAACTAGATCATCTGGGGCAGGTCTTCACTGAGAATTACACAATTGAAGGTAATTCTTCTACAGAAGAGAATATAAAAGTAAAGATCAATGATGCCTTTTCATTATTTACGATTGATAAGCGAATTGTTAATGACCAAGCTACATTCCCACCATTAAGAGCTCCTCTAGTGGAACTGAAAGGAAATGAGGTATATCAACATTTAATGACTAAACAGCTTGGTAAACTTGATACTGGAATTCCTGTATGGTTGCTTAGTGAATCTTCTGATACTAAAAACGGGATCATTGTAGGTGAAGGTATATGGCGATGGAGCATGACTTCTTTCTCTCTTTATGGTAGCCATGACCCTTTTAATGAGTTTCTTCAACAAACAACTAAATACCTTGTCAGAAAAGGACGAAATAAACGATTTGATATAAATATTGATAAAGAGTATTTTGAAGGAAATAGGATCAAACTCAATGCACGATTGCTTGACCCTTCAATGGAGGCTGCTATTGGTGGAGATATTAGTTTTAATCTTAAAAATTCAAGCAATGAAGTGTTTGAATATGCCTTTGGGGAATCAGGGATGAAGTATTCGTTAGATCTTGGTGCATTGGAAGCAGGAGATTATACTTATGATGCCAAAGCTATTATCGCAAGTGAAACTTTTCGTTTAAATGGAAGTTTTACTGTCAAAAAAATGATGTTAGAGCAAAAAGACAGCCATGCTAATGCATCGTTGATGTATCAATGGGCCAATAAAACTGGTGGATCTTTATACTACCCTGATCAATTGAATGAAATAAAAGACAAAATATCACAAAGCAACTTATCTTCAATAAGTTATAAGACGGAAAGTTTTTCAGATATGATCCGTCTCAATTGGTTATTCTTTATTATAGTCCTATTTTTGAGCGTAGAATGGTTTCTGCGCAGGTTTTATGGTAGCTATTGATCTTTTAGTAAACTTTCAAGGCATCAAGTAAAACGAATACCCATTTATAGAAATCAAAAACAGAAGGAGCAAGTGAAATGAGTGAAATAATATTCTGGATAATAATTGCTATTCTTATACTGGGTTTTATTGTAGATCAAGGCTTGAATTATCTTTCTGATAAAGGATGGAGTACCGCTCTCCCCGATTTTGTTAAAGGAGAATATTCAGATAAAAAATATCAGACAGCTAAGAAGTATCATAAAGAAGGGGCTCAATTATCTATAATTAAAAGTTCTATAAGTCTTATCATACTTATCTTTATTCTTGCTTCGAGTGGTTTTTCCTATCTCGATGAATGGGTACGATCCATTACGGATAATGCTTCATTACAAATGCTTTTATTCTTTGGTGTTTTATTCTTGATAAGCGATATCTTTTCCCTCCCCTTTCAATGGTACTCTACATTTACGATAGAGGAAAAATATGGATTTAATAAAACAACTGTCGCAACTTTCTTTTTGGATAAAATAAAATCCTGGATTCTATTGATCCTGATCGGAGGAGGAATTCTTTTAGCGATATTTAAGATCTACGAATTAACGCAAAGCTACTTTTGGATCTTAGCCTGGGCAGTGATCTCTGCATTTTCGCTTTTCATGGCTGTTTTCTATACTAAATTATTGCTTCCCTTATTTAACAAACTAACTCCATTGGAAGATGGTGAATTAAAAGACGAGATAGAAAAGGTGGCCTTAAATACTGGTTTTACCCTAGAGAAAGTCTTTATCATGGACGGATCAAAACGCTCTGCAAAAGCCAATGCTTTTTTTAGTGGTTTAGGAAAACAAAAAACCATCATCCTTTACGATACATTAATTGAACAGCATACAAATAAAGAGCTATTGGCCGTACTCGCCCATGAGATCGGTCATTACAAATTAAAACACATTCCGCAGTCCATTATCCTTGGACTTATACAAAGTTTTATAAGCTTCTTTATTCTGGGTTTATTTTTAAACTATCCTGTATTCCCTGAAGCGATAGGATTTGGCGAGCCTAGCTTTTATGCTTCATTGATCGCCTTTGGTTTACTCTATAGTCCGATCGAATTATTGTTAGGAATACTCACCAATAAACTTTCGAGAAAGAATGAATTCGAAGCGGATGACTTTGCAAAGAATCAACAATTAGGGGAAGCCTTGATCAGTGCCCTTGTAAAAATGTCGGCACATCATCTTAGTAATTTATTCCCTCATCCTTTAGACATAAAAATTAATTATTCACACCCAACACTTATACAAAGAGTTTCACACTTAAAAACAAATAAAAATGAATCAATTTCAACAAGCTCCTGATTTCGATCCGGGGAAAATCAGAAAAGTTATAATCGTAGTAGGTATTGCAATGGTCGCTTTGATCATATTTTTCAAAAGCTTTATCGTATTAGGCCCAACAGAACGGGGTATCGTTTTCTACACATTAGGTGGAGGATTGGATAAGGATGATGTTAAACAACCGGGATTAAATCTTGTAGCACCATGGAATGAGATGATCCGCTTTGATGTTTCAGAGCAAAAATTAGACGAGAGCATGGATGTTAGATCTACAAATGGATTAGATATTTCTGTTGATATTTCCGTACGTTTTAAACCAAATAAAGATGAAATAGGATATTTATTTGAACAGTTTAAACTCAATTATAGCGATAAATTGGTCAGACAGGAACTACGATCTATTGTACGAAAAGTTATTGGTCGTTATACTCCCGAAGAATTATACTCATCTAAACGTGAGGAAGTTGAAACCGTTATGGAAGAACAAACCAAAGAGATTCTAAAAGAAAACCATGTTGAGCTGACGACTTTATTAATTCGCTCGGTAAAATTGCCTAAAACGATTGTCAATGCTATTGAATCAAAACTAGATCAGGAACAGCAATTCTTAGCTTATCAGTTTAAACTTGAAAAAGAAAAAAGTGAAGCAGAGCGTAAAAGAATCGCCGCTGAAGGAGAAGCACGTGCAAACCAGATCATCAATAGTAGTTTAACTCCTAGTCTTTTAAAAATGAGAGGAATTGAAGCTACCATCAAACTTTCTGAATCACCAAATTCTAAAGTGATTGTTATTGGAAGTGGTAAAGATGGAATGCCGTTGATCCTTGGAGGTAATTAGTAGAAAAAATTACGAATTACGAATTGCAAATTACGAATGATGAATTTGGGGTTGGAGATGTTTTCCTATTGACCTCATTTAATAGAATTAGTTAAATATGAAGCCACTGTATTTAAAGGTTGGAGCAATACTATTGTTGATCCTTACCTTATGGTGGCTTCGTATTGATATTTTAAAAGGATTTGGTAATTACCTTGATGATGGTCAGGA
>JAUVAY010000211.1 GCA_030591505.1 Flavobacteriales bacterium
AGATAAAAACTGACCTTCTTATGATTTTCAAAAAGACCTTATCATTTGCAATACTTGCCGTATCAAGTTTTATTCTATTAGCTATGATGAATAAAAGCAGTGATCAAATGGAAATCGGTGATAGCTTACCCATGCCTGATTTGGAATTAGTGAACATTGATGATGAGAGTTATTCACTAAAGCAGTTGGCAGGAGAAAATGGAATACTGGTTATTTTTTCTTGTAACACTTGTCCATTTGTTATTGGAAATGGAAGTAAAAGTGAAGGATGGCAGAATAGGTATCCTGAAATAGGTGAATTATGTAAAGAATTAGGCGTCGAATTAGTATTGCTAAACCCTAATGAAGCAAAACGAGATCATGGTGATTCATTGGAAGATATGAAGAAGCAATATAAAGCACAGAATTATAAGGGCTATTATCTTCTCGATAAAGAATCAATTTTAGCAGACGCTTTTGCAGCACAAACAACTCCTCATGTATTCTTATTTAATGCTTCACTTAAACTTGTTTATACAGGGTCAATAGACGATAATGTGAGCAGTAGGGAAGATGTTAAGGAGCATTATTTGAATGACGCTTTAAATAACTTGATAAAAGGTAAAAAGATCGATCCGGAAATAACCCGCAATATCGGTTGCAGTATTAAACGTATTTAAAAAATCAACGATTATGATAAAGAGATTACTATTTCTATCCGTTATTATTATAAGTGTGCCTTCGGTAAAGGCACAAAATGAATCTAGTGATGAATTCAAGACTTTGTTTTCGAATAATGGAAAAACAAGTGTTTCTGGTTTTGGAGGTTTGATAACCGAGTTTTCATCTATCGATAATAATTTTGCTTTCTCCATGGGGGGTGAAGGAGCAGTTTTATTCAACCAATCTTTCTTTTTTGGTGGATATGGAATGGGTACGACAAATTTCCCTACTTATGAACTCACAGAATACAATTGGTTATTGGATCAAAATCTTACGGTAAAAAAGAATATAATTTTTGGCCATGGAGGGTTTTACACCGGCTTTGTTTTTATGCCAAATAAGCCGATACATTTTGGCGTGAGTTCCAAATTTGGCTGGGGAGCTATAAGCCTTATCGATGAGTTTTATAATTCGAATCATTATCCTCGAAATGAAATTAATGAAACGATGGTGGATCCTATTTTTGTAATTACACCACAAGCTGAAATAGAAATGAATTTCACAAGTTGGTTTAAAATCAATTTTGGTATTGGCTATAGAATTGTGACAGGAGTTGATGCAACTTATTTCTATGTAACTACAGATTCTGGTGCTAATGCTCTTGTAGAGAAAACCTACTTTGAATCCGATGCATTTAATAGTGCCACTTTTTCTATTGGGTTTGTATTTGGAGGATTTAAATAAAAGCTCATATCTTTAAATAATTTACTATAGTTTGATTTGATTATTTAACTTTACCTTTTAATTAAAATCATCGTTTCATGCTTAATATTTTAGTCCTAGGCTCAGGAGGTAGAGAACATGCATTATCTTGGAAAATTTCGCAGAGTTCAATACACCGTAAATTATATATTGCTCCTGGAAATCCTGGGACAGCTCAGCATGGAGAAAATGTGAATATCTCAATAAATGATTTTAAAAAAATCAAGGATTTTATAATTAATAACGACATCGATATTTGTGTAGTTGGGCCAGAAGCTCCACTTGTTAACGGAATCCATGATTATTTAAAGAACGATAAAAGGCTTGATAAACTTACTGTTATTGGCCCTAAAAAGGAAGGAGCGCAATTAGAAGGTTCAAAGGATTTTTCGAAAAAATTTATGAAGAGGCATGGTATTCCAACTGCTAGATATAAATCTTTTACTGCCTCAGAACTTAATGATGGGTTTAAATACCTTGAAAAGACAGAACCTCCTTACGTTTTGAAAGCGGATGGTTTAGCAGGCGGAAAAGGAGTGTTAATAATAAATGATCTTCAGGAAGCAAAGGATGAATTAAAGTCAATGCTCAAAGATGCTAAGTTTGGCGATGCAAGTTCTAGAGTGGTTGTTGAAGAGTTTTTAAGTGGAATAGAAGTGTCGGTCTTTGCAATTACTGATGGGAAGAATTTTAAGATCCTTCCGGAAGCGAAAGATTATAAGCGAATAGGAGAAGGAGATACAGGCTTAAATACTGGAGGTATGGGGGCGGTTAGTCCGGTGCCATTTGCGAATGAACTTTTTATGGAGAAAGTGAAGGATCGTATAATAAAACCTACGGTTAGAGGACTTTATGATGAGAATATTGCTTATCAAGGGTTTATTTTCTTTGGATTGATAAGTGTAAAAGGAGATCCTTATGTAATTGAATATAATGTTAGAATGGGTGATCCGGAAACGGAAGTTGTAATGCTGCGTCTAAAATCAGACCTACTCGATTTGTTTGATGGTATCGCAAGTAATACCCTTTCTGAAAAAGATATTGTTTTAGATCCAAGAAGTGCTGCAACCATTATGATGGTGAGTGGAGGCTATCCCGAAAGCTTTCAAAAAAGTAAGGAGATAAAAGGAATCGATAAGGTTAAAGACAGTATTGTTTTTCACGCTGGAACTAAGGTTAATAAAACCCTTCAAACAAATGGAGGTAGAGTATTAGCCGTGTCAGCTTATGGAAAAGATCCATTGGATGCCGTTAAACGCGCACTTTCTGATGTAAAGAAAATTAGCTATAGCAAAATGTATTACCGTAAGGATATTGGTTTCGACCTTTAGGCTTTATTAAAAGTTCCAATTTTCGCCATTAGTAAACTAAAGACGATCACTGAGGTACAACCGATCAGGTTGAACCATAAGTAAGCGATCATGTCTTGATAAAAGGCAAAAAGCACGAATACAATAACTTGAGCTATCAATGCTCCAATAAAAACCGCATTTCCTTTTACTCGCTTAAATATAAAAGCAACTAAGAATACACCAAGTATAGTCCCGTAAAAGACAGATCCAAGAATATTAACCGCCTCGATCAAGTTTTCGAGTAATTGAGCAAAAATGGCAAATAATATCGCCAG
>JAUVAY010000165.1 GCA_030591505.1 Flavobacteriales bacterium
TAGGTCTAATTCTCCTTTAAGTGCTCTTTTAAGGATAAAATCGATGGTTAATAGGCGATTGATCTCGTTGGTACCTTCAAATATTCTATTGATTCTTGAATCTCGATAAGCTCTTTCAACGGAAGATTCAGCTGAATATCCCATACCACCAAAAATCTGTACCCCTTCATCCACTACATAATCGAGTGCTTCTGAAGCTGCAACTTTTAAGATAGCACATTCCGCTGCAAATTCTTCTATTCCTTTCAGCGTAGCTTCTTGTTTATCCATTCCTTTATCTAATCTGAACTGAATTGCTTCATCAATATTTCTACTTACTCTATAACTGGCAGATTCTGCTGCATAAATTTTTATAGCTTGTTCAGCTAACTTGTAGCGAATGGCACCAAATTTTGAAATAGGTAATCCAAACTGAACCCTTTCGTTAGCATACTTAACACTTTCTGAAACGGTTTCTTTTGCGCCACCTAACGTTGCAGTAGCTAATTTTGCTCTTCCAATATTTAGAATGTTCAATGCGATTTTAAAACCATTTTCACGGTCTGATAGCATATTTTCTACTGGCACTTTTGTATCGTTAAAGAAAATTTGACGGGTAGAGGAGCCTTTTATACCCATTTTCTTTTCTTCAGGATTGAGGGTGATGTCACCAAATTCCTTCTCAACGATAAATGCAGTTAATTTTTTATCATCATCTATTTTAGCAAAAACGATAAATACATCAGCGAAACCACCATTGGTGATCCACATTTTTTGACCATTAATTAGATAATGCTTTCCATCTTCACTTAGCTTGGCTTTTGTCTTACCAGAATTTGCATCCGAACCAGCTCCTGGCTCTGTTAAACAATAAGCAGCCTTCCATTCTCCCGAGGCCAGTTTAGGAATGTACTTTTGTTTTTGTTCTTCATTACCGTAGTAAAGAATCGGTAAAGTACCAATACCAGTATGCGCAGATACGGCAACGGAGAAAGAGTAACCTGCCCCTGTTTTTTCTGCAGTTAGCATAGATGTGACAAAGTCTTTACCAAAACCACCTAGTTCTTCAGGAATTGAAATCCCTAAGAGACCTAACTCGCCTGCTTTTTCTATTAAACCTGGCATAAGACCTTCTTCCATACTATCGATTCTATCAAGGTTTGGATAAACTTCTGCCTTTATAAAATCTATGCAAGTCTGCCCAATCATTTGTTGTTCTTCATCGAATTCTTCCGGAATAAACACCTCACTGGCCTTTGTTTCTCGCACTAAAAATTCTCCACCTTTAATCAAATCGTCTGACATCTTTTTGTTTTTTATTAATCTTTTATTTTTTTATTTAATCTTTTGTCTTCCAACCTTGTCCACCAAAGCTTTAGCGTAGGTGGGCTAAAACACCTCCCACACTCCAGCAGCTCCTTGTCCAGTTCCTACACACATGGTTACAATACCATATTTATTTCCTCTTCGTTTCATTTCGCTGAATAATTGGATAGATAACTTAGCACCTGTACAACCCAAAGGATGTCCGAGTGCAATCGCTCCTCCATTTACATTAACGATATTTTGATCGAGGTCTAATTCTCGCAATACAGCAAGTGATTGTGAAGCAAATGCTTCATTTAATTCGTAAAGCTCGATGTCTTCCTTTTTAAGTTTAGCCTTTTTGATCGCTTCTGGAACAGCGTAAACAGGACCCATTCCCATGATACGAGGTTCTAATCCAGCAACATGATAGCTCTTAAGTTGTGCGATGGGATCCAGCTTATACTTTTTCATCATCTTTTCCGACATTACTACAACAAAAGCAGCTCCATCCGATGTTTGCGACGCGTTACCGGCGGTTACTGAGCCACCTTGTGCGAAAACCGGACGTAAGCGAGCTAATTTTTCAATACTGGTGTCAGCTCTAGGGCCTTCATCAGTATCTACAACATATTCTCTTGTTTCAAGCTTTCCATCCTTATAGAAATTCTCTTTAACGCTTATAGGAACGATCTCATCTTTGAATTTTCCATTTTTGATCGCTTCAACAGCTCTTTTATTTGATGTATAGGCAAAAGCATCCTGATCCTCTCTTGAAACATTATACTCTTCAGCTACTGCTTCCGCTGTTAAACCCATTCCCCAATACCAATCCGGATTTTCTTTTGCAACATCCGCATTAGGAACCAGTCTCCAGCCTCCAAAAGGAATAGGCGACATGGTTTCAACTCCTCCGGCAATGATGCAATCCGCCATTCCAGCATCAATTTTAGCTGAAGCAATGGCAATCGCTTCCAGTCCTGAAGAGCAATACCTGTTCACTGTCATCCCAGGAATTTTTTCAGAGTTTAAACCCATAAGGGAAACCATTCGTCCAATATTTAATCCTTGCTCTGCTTCGGGTGTTGCATTTCCTGCAATAACATCATCAACATCATTAACATCAAAATTTGGTATATCACCAATTATATCCTTGATAACTTCAGCAGCTAGATCGTCAGGACGTGTAAATCTAAAAACCCCTCTCGATGCTTTGCCTACTGCTGTTCTTTTTCCTTTTACTACAAATGCTTTCATATTTTCAAATACTTTTCTTCTATCAACTTTAGATGACATTTAGTTATATCAACGTATGTCACCCTGAGCTTGTCGAAGGGTTAATTTCTCAATATTTTACCTGTTTTTACTAAACTTTGGATTCTCTCTAAGGTGAGCCTTTCAGAACAAAGTTCAATAAATGCTTTGCGTTCCAGATCAAGTAGGTATTGATCGCTTACCTCAGTGATCTGAGATAGTTCACCACCCGCTAAAACTGTCCCCATTTTCTCAGAGATCAACTGATCGTGTGTAGAAATATACTTACCCGACATCATCGAATGCGCTCCCACATATACCAATCCTAAAGCTTCTTTACCTAAGACTTTAATGTCTTTTCTTCTTAAAGGAGCGATATATCCTTTGTCAGCCATTTGCAGTGCCACTGATTTAGCATAGCTTAATTGGTGGTCTCTTGAAACGATCACTTCATCAATTCCTTTACGTAAATAGCCCAATTCAAAAGCTTCATAAGCAGAGGTAGATACTTTGGCTTGTCCGATGGTCAAGAATCGGTTCCTGAATTGATTCGTTCGCATATCCCCTTCATGCAATTCATCCGAGAGTCTTTCTGCAAACTCTTTCGTTCCACCGCCGCCTGGGATAAGACCAACTCCAAATTCAACCAAGCCCATGTAAGTTTCAGCATGAGCAATCACCTTATCAGAATGCATAGCTATCTCACATCCTCCGCCAAGCGCCATATTATGTGTCGCTACAATTACGGGAATGCTTGAGTGGCGAATACGCATTGTGGCGTTTTGAAACATTCTAATTGCCATATCTAATTCAGCCCATTCTTGCTCAACAGCTAGCATAAAGATCATTCCTACATTCGCACCGGCTGAAAAGTTTTGCCCATCGTTTGATATTACAAGTCCTTTATAGCCTTCTTCAGCCATGTCAATGGCTTTATTGATCCCTTGAATTATTTCACTACCGATCGTATTCATCTTAGTATGGAAGGCTAGGTTTAATACACCATCACCCAGATCAGTAATTGTAGTTCCCGCATTTTTCCATAGTGTATTACCATGGCTTACGACTTCTAACGATAATAATTTATTCGTTCCTGGTACAGGAGCGTAAGATTTAGTTGGAATATGGTAATACTTTTTAACACCATCTTCTATAGTATAGAATGAACTAAATCCCGCTTCTATCATTTCGCTTATCCATGGAGCGATCTCAATTCCTTCTTCTTTGGCGGTTTCATAAGCATTTTTCACCCCAATGGCATCCCATGCTTCGAAAGGTCCGAGTTCCCATCCGAAACCTGCACGCATCCCGTCATCAATATTGTAAAGGTCATCCGCTATTTCAGGAATCCTGTTTGAAACGTAAGCAAATAATCCATTAAAAGAACGTCGATAAAATTCACCGGCTTTATCCTTTCCATTATAAAGCATTTTTGTTCTTGCTTTTAAGTCATCGACCGACTTGGTCATTTCAAGGGTCGCAAACTTAGCTCGCTGTTTTTCTTTGTATTCAAGCGTTTTAAGATCCAGTGATAAGATCTGACTCTTACCATTCTCGTCTTTCACTTTTTTATAAAAACCTTGTTTCGATTTACTTCCCAGCCAATTATTTTCGACCATTTTTCCGATATAGCCCGGAAGTGTGAATAAGGCATTTTGTTCGTCATCCTTACAATTTTCATGCATTCCGTTGGCAACATGAACAAGAGTATCAAGTCCAACCACATCACATGTTCTAAAGGTTGCTGACTTAGGTCTACCCAATACAGGACCTGTTAATTTATCAACTTCATCTACAGTCAAGCCCATCTCATCAACAAGGTGAAAGAGAGCCATAATGGAGAAAACACCCACTCGATTAGCAATAAAAGCAGGAGTATCCTTACATAGAACCGTTGTTTTGCCGAGCAATTTTGATCCAAAGTCCATTGTAAATTGTACAATACTTTTATCTGTATGCGGAGTAGGGATGATCTCTAACAATTTTAAATAACGGGGAGGGTTAAAGAAATGAGTGCCCAAGAAATGCTTCTTAAAATCATCACTTCTCCCATCAGTCATCATATGAATCGGAATTCCGGATGTATTTGAACTAACAATTGAACCGGGTTTTCTAAATTCGTCAACCTGGTCGAGAATGATCTTTTTAATATCTAAGCGTTCAATTACAACTTCGATTATCCAGTCAGCATCACTTATTTTCTCCATATCATCCTCAAAATTCCCAACACTTATTCGGGAAGCAAAAGATTTTTTATAAATAGGAGAGGGTTTTGATTTTAATGTGTTTAGAAGAGAAGTGGTCACAATACGATTTCTAACTACTTTATCTTCAAGCTTACGTTTGGCAGCTTTTTCTTTGTCATCCAATTCTTTTGGTGGAATATCAAGTAATAAGACTTCAATTCCGATATTGGCATAATGACAAGCAATAGCCGAACCCATTACACCTGAACCAAGAACGGCTACTTTTTTAATTATCCTTTTCATCTGTCTTTATTTAATTTTTATGCTTCACTATTTATCCGGCTTTTTAGTAGTAATAAATTATTCGAATATGATAGTGTTATTGAGAATATCATGGATCTTATTCATCACTTTAAAAAACCCTTTTTGTTCTTCTTTGCTTAGTTTACTTTGAATGGCGTCATTAAATTTAATAACGGCCAATCGGGATTGACTCCTTTTATCCTTGCCTTTTTTCGTCAATATAATTCGCGTGATCCTTTTATCATTCTTATCCTGCACACGTTTTATAACCCCTTCCTCTTCCATTTTTTTTAGTATCCGAGTAAGACTTCTCGATTCCATTCCCATCATCGGTCCTAAACTAGTGCTCGGTGTTCCTTCTTCAAGATCAATGATCAATAATATATAGGCCATCGACATCGTAGCATCCTGTTTGGCTGCTTCGGCGTTGTATATTCTTTGGATCTTATGCCAATTTCTTCGAATATGAAAATCAATAGTATCTTCTTGTTTCATACTTTTCAAAAATAAAAATATTATGCGTGCATAACAAATTTATTTTTGAATATGTCATTTTGCTTGCATAA
>JAUVAY010000022.1 GCA_030591505.1 Flavobacteriales bacterium
AGTCCGTTGGGAATGCGACGGAAGTCCGGAATACCAAATGGAAGAGATCGAAAAAACAGAGCGTGGAACAGAGATCATCCTTCATATCAACGAAGATTCAAAAGAATTTTTAGAAGACGATCGTATTTCCGGTATCCTTAATAAATACGGAAAATTCCTTCCTGTTGATATTCAATTCGGTACTAAAACTGAAATGATCGACAACAAAGACGGAAAAAAAGATAAAGAAGGTAATATCGAAAAAGAAGAAATTAAAGTAGATAATATCATCAATAATACAAGCCCTGCTTGGACGAAAAAACCGGCTGATCTTTCGGATGAAGATTATAAATCTTTTTACCGAGAGTTATACCCAATGAATTTTGATGATCCATTATTTCATATTCATCTTAATGTAGATTATCCTTTTAATCTAACGGGTATCCTTTACTTCCCAAAGATCAAGAACAACTTTGAGATGCAGAAGAATAAGATCCAACTTTATAGTAATCAAGTGTTTATTACTGATAATGTGGAGAATATTGTTCCTGAATTCCTAACCTTATTGCATGGGGTCATCGATTCACCAGATATTCCATTAAACGTATCTCGTTCTTACCTTCAGGAAGATCATAGTGTAAAGAAGATCTCTGGTTATATTACTAAGAAGGTTGGCGATAAACTTCAGGAGATGTTTAATAATGACCGTGAAGATTTTGAAACAAAGTGGGATGATATTAAACTTTTCATGGAGTATGGATCGTTGAGTGAGGATAAATTCGCTGATAAAGTTGAGAAATTCTCTCTTTTTAAAAACACTGAAGGAAAGTACTTTACCATAGAAGAGTACAAAGAGAAAATTAAAGCCAATCAAGAAGATAAAAACAAGAAAATTATTGTCTTGTATTCTTCTGATAAAACAGAGCAACATGCTTTTATCGAAGCAGCAACTGAAAGAAGTTATGATGTTCTTTTAATGGACGGTCCTTTAACAAGTCATTACATTCAACGATTAGAGCAAAAGCATAGCGATATGACCTTTGCACGTGTTGATGCCGATACACTTGATATGCTTATTCAAAAAGACGAGGAGATCCCTTCCAAATTGAATGAAGAGCAACAAGAAAAGTTAAAAGCCTTGGTAGGCGAAACAGTAAATGATTCTAAATTCACTGTTCAAGTAGCAAGTATGAACGAAAGTGAAGCTCCAATGATCATTACTCAGTCTGAATTTATGCGAAGACTAAAAGAACAACAGATGGTCGGCGGTGGCGGTGGTATGACTATGTTTGGTGATATGCCTGATAGTTACAACCTGGTTGTAAATAGCAACAATCCACTGATCGTTAACATAGCAGAAACCAAAACAGAGAAGAAAAGAGCGAAACTGATCAAGCAATCGATCGATCTGGCACTACTTTCTCAGGGAATGTTAAAAGGTTCTGATTTGACTACTTTTATAAAACGAAGCATAGAGCTAATAAAATAAGAAAATAACATTTCAAATAACTCAATCATATAGAAAGCCGGTATCCTCATTATTTATGATGAGTACCGGCTTTTATTTTACTAATCAATCACTAAAACAACATAGCAATGAAAAATAAAAAAGGCTTAATAATAATTGGAGTAATCGCATTACTTTTATTTATAGGATACAGCAGCATTAAAGGAACCTACAACAATATGGTGAACCTTAATGAAGATGTAAAGCAATCCTGGGGACAGGTAGAGAATGTATATCAGCGTAGAGCTGACCTTATTCCTAACCTTGTTAATACCGTAAAAGGATATGCTGAACACGAACAAGAAACGTTTACAGCTGTTATTGAAGCTCGTTCAAAAGCAACTTCAACCACAATTGATGCAAACAATCTTGATGCAGCATCAATGCAGCAATTTCAACAAGCACAGCAAGGATTAAGTTCTGCACTTTCTAAATTGATGGTCGTTGTAGAAAGATACCCTGACCTCAAGGCCAATCAGAATTTTTTACAATTACAAGCACAACTGGAAGGGACCGAAAATCGAATTGCTGTAGAACGTAAGCGATTTAATGAAACAACAGGAGCTTATAATAAAACGATCAAAAACTTCCCAACCAATATCTATGCAGGATTTTTTGATTTTGAAGAAAGACCTTATTTCGAAGCAGAAGAAGGAAGCAATAAAGCACCTGAAGTACAATTTTAAGATGAGCGAAAAAAAAGACCACATAAATGATGAAGATCAAGCTCGGATCATTAAGGCCATCGAAAAGGCTGAGCTAAATACTTCAGGAGAGATCCGAGTTCATATCGAATCGCGATGCAAAGAAGATATTTTGGACCATGCAGCGTTTATTTTCGATAAGCTCGAGATGCACAAGACAGAACAACGAAATGCTATCCTATTTTATATCGCAATAACTGATCACAAATTTGCTGTGATCGGGGATGCCGGAATTCATGAAAAAGTAGGTAATGATTTTTGGGAAAAAGTTAAAAACGAAATGACTACATATTTTAAAGAAGGTCAGCTTGCTGAAGGACTTATAAATGGAATAGAAAAGGCTGGGAATGAATTAAAGAGCTATTTCCCTTATCAATCAAACGACAAAAACGAACTCGACAATGAAATATCCTTTTCTTAAATATATAGCAATACTTATATTTTTTGTTCAGATAGGCACCCTATCGATAGCTCAAGATATTCCACCAAGACCAAATACAAATGACCTTGTGTTCGATTATGCTGACTTTCTAAGCAAAGGAGAAGAACAGCAATTAAATCAAACATTAGAGAATTTCGCTTTAGAAACTTCTAATCAGATCCTTTTTATATCTGTAAAAACGCTTAATGGTTTAGCACCCTACGAATTTGCTGAAGGAATCCTCACTCAATGGGGAGTTGGACAAAAGGGATTGGATAATGGTGTGGTTATTCTTGTAAAAACAAAAACAAGCGGATCAAAAGGGCAAGTGTTTATATCGACAGGTTATGGATTAGAGGGTGCAATACCCGACGCTGTGACCAAACTTATTATAGAAAATGAGATGCTTCCTGAATTCAAAGCCCAAAATAATTATGCTGGAATTAATAATGCTGTAACCACATTAATGGGTTTAGCAATGGGAGAAATTGATAGTGGTGAATATCAAAAAAGAACGGATGCAAAAGGTGAAGGATTCTTACCTGTATTTATGTTCCTCTTTATTATGATCATTATTTTTGCAAGCAGAATGGGGCGTGCAAGGCGCTATGCGGGTAAAAACAATATGGCTTTTTGGGCAGCTTTTTGGTTGCTTAGCAATTCTGGAAGAAGCCATGGTGGAAGCTGGGGCGGATTTAGTGGTGGAAGTGGATTTGGAGGCGGAGGCTTTGGGGGTTTCGGAGGCGGAATGGGCGGCGGAGGCGGTGCTGGAGGATCATGGTAATTGAGTCTTGAGCAAGAGTTTGGAGCAAGAATGCTAGAAATTTTATAATTGGAGTAATATTAAAGAAATAACAGAATAATACAATGGCAAAGAGTTATAGCAAATGGATAGGTGGTGCATTAGGTTGGGCCTTTGGTGGCCCCTTGGGTGCATTGTTTGGTTTTGCAGTGGGATCAATGTTTGATAACACGGAAAAGGTCACTGTATCTCAGGATCAATACGGAAGGCAACGCTCCTATCGTCACCATACCACTCATGATGATTTTGTAATGAGTCTTTTGGCACTATCTGCAGCAGTAATGAAAGCAGATGGACATTATAAGAAGTCGGAATTAGATTATATAAAAGCATTTTTTAAAGGACAATTTGGAGAAGCCAAAACTCGAGAGGCCATGCATATGCTAAAGGATCTGCTTAAGCGAAACATTCCTTTAAAGGATGTTGCTGAGCAAATTCGCTATAATATGGAGCACCCATTACGTCTTCAATTATTGCATTACATGTTTAATATCGCAAAAGCCGATGGACATGTACATCAATCGGAAGTTGATATTATTAATCAGATCGCTAATTATTTAGGGATAAGTGAAAAAGATTATAAGTCTATCGAAGGTATGTTTCATAAGGATGTGGAACACGCTTATGTGATACTTGAGATCTCAAAAAGTGCCTCGAATGTAGAAGTGAAAAAAGCATACAGAAGAATGGCTGTAAAACACCATCCGGATAAAGTGAGTCACCTTGGTGATGAATTTAGATTAGCCGCTAAAGACAAATTTATTAGGATCAAAGAAGCCTATGAACAAATAAAAAAGGAACGAGGCTTTTCTTAATAGTGAAATAGATTCCGTTCTATAAATAGCTTTCAACTAATTTAACAAAATGAAAACTGCTTACTTCAATCTTTTTAGTAGCACTTTTTTTTCTTTTTTTTGGAAGGGTATTAAAATTGAAAAGAGAAGCAGCATGAGCAGCCGAAACTTTGGTTTTTTCAACTAAACTTGAATCAACAGGGATTTCGGTTTTAGTTTCATCGCTTGCATGAGCCATTACTCCTGTTGTAATAAAGATCGTTGCGCAAAATGTGATTACTAATTTTAATGAATTCATGGCAGGTTGTTGTTTTTTTGTTATATCAATAGTAGGTAGTTTTTTGTCTTTACAATAGCACATTAACATATTTTAAGACGAAAATGGGATGAACTGTATTGCAAAGGGATGAACAACATGGAATTGAATGATTGTAATTTTAAATTGAGAACAAATGGTAAAAAAGACCCCTAATAAAAGAGCATATTATAGCCTCATTCCATGGGTTCTATTTGTAATTATAATGGCTTCTGCTTATTTTTTAAATAGCACTTATAATTTAAATTATAGCACTTATGGCATCTATCCCCGTGACTTTTCAGGACTAAAAGGAATATTATTCTCCCCTTTTATACATGGTTCAATCGAACATTTAGGTAATAATACATTGCCAATTCTTATTCTCGGTACGGCCATACTGTATTTTTATGGAAGATTGGGGATGAAAGTTATTCTTGTAATGTACCTTCTGACTGGAATTCTTGTATGGCTTTCTGCCCGTGACTCCTATCATATTGGTGCCTCAGGTTTGATCTATGCCTTTGCTGGGTTTTTATTTATGTCAGGAATCGTACGAAAAGCCAAAAACCTTATCGCCCTTTCATTGCTAGTCGCCTTTCTTTATGGCGGATTATTCTGGGGAATCTTTCCCGTTAAGGAGCAGGTCTCATGGGAAAGTCACCTATGGGGCGGTGTTGTCGGTTTTGTCATGGCTTGGTATTATAGAAAGGAAGGACCACAACGTAAAAAATATACCTGGGAAGATGAAGAGGATGATTATGAGTTATTAGATAGTAATCAAAATAACAGTTATGAAACTCAAGAAATACAACAGCGACCAGCAAAGCGAATTGTAATCAAGTACGAATACAAGGAAAAAAAAGATCCGAACAAGAAAGAATAACATCTAATCAAAAGAATATGATTATTTTTCTGCTTTAAAACCAAAAATAAGGATCAATGAATAGAGAGGACGGTATATACTACGGCGATTATCTACAATTGGATAAGTTGTTAAATGCTCAAGAACCTGAAAGTAAAAAGAATGGAGATGAAGCACATGACGAAATGCTTTTTATCATCGTTCACCAGGCCTATGAACTTTGGTTCAAGCAAATGAAGCATGAAATGGAGTCCATTGTTAGTATAATGGACAAGCCATCGATGAGTGATAATTCGCCTGATATTTATAAAGTTGTTCATCGCCTAAAACGTATTGCTACGATCTGGGAATTAGCTATAAAACAAGTTGATGTCATTGAAACGATGACACCTCTCGACTTTTTAGACTTTCGTGATGAGCTACGACCAGCTAGTGGATTCCAAAGTTTTCAGTTTAAAATTTTAGAAGCGATGATGGGCTTGCGATTCAAGGATCGCCATGGTAAAGCCTTTTATCAATCTCATCTTCGTCCTGAGCATATTGATGCGATTTCAGAAGT
The DNA here is from genome assembly GCA_030591505.1 of Flavobacteriales bacterium. Taxonomy (GTDB): domain Bacteria; phylum Bacteroidota; class Bacteroidia; order Flavobacteriales_D; family JAHECK01; genus JAHECK01. The sequence goes on from JAUVAY010000022.1 coordinate 5,927, forward strand.
AGAATCCAAGCCATCCTTAATGGATCTGGTAAAAAAATGGTTGGAAAGAATGCCTTTCTTTAATGAAGAATTCTGGAAGGATTTTGAAAGTAAAAATAATGTTGCCAAAGGAGATCATCCCTTTTGGACTGATTATAAAGCAGCCTATGCAAGCACTTTATCAGAGGCAGAAATGGGAAATCTTAAAGGCTTTGACCAGTTGCTATTTGATGAAGAGTTTAATTCAAAAAGAAGACTAAGTCCAATGGCTAATCGTTCAGCATTATTTATAATGACCTATCGTGATTATCCTTTATTAACCTTACCATTTCAATTGCTCGATACCTTGTTAGAAATTGATGAATTGATGTCGACCTGGCGAGCACGACACATTAGTATGGTAAATAGAATGATCGGATCAAGGATGGGAACTGGAGGAAGTGATGGCGCTGCCTATCTAAAAGCATCGCGTGATAATCATTTTGTTTTTAATGAATTGGCAAATGTTAACTCCTATTTAATTCAGCGAAATCGCTTACCTAAGATAAGCAAATCTTTAGAGAAAAAATTAGGCTTTGGTGACTAGTAAAATCCATCTCTTAAAAAGGTAAGTAAAAATATTTATTAAGAATTTGTGAACTGAAAGAATTATGCTTTTATAGTAAATTCTTGGGATTAGTAATCACAATAATAGTAGCAGAATACGTAAAATATTATTAGATATTTATTTATTAGTTATTACTCATATTTATATATCATATTCTCTGGCTGTCCTACTTATAAGTCATTAATAATTACTTTTTAAAGAAAAATTAGCATTGGCATAATAATTTCTTTTATTACTGTTATTCTATTGATTTTGTGATGATTACAAATTCACTCTAAATGTTTGAATTTTTCACTTCATTTTATTTTTATATATTACATTCCATAAAACAAATATATTATAACGTTTAACCTAAAATTTATAAATTATGAGAAGAAGTTTACACAGCTTTAAAGGTAGCTTTATTGCCTTATTTTCTGTACTAATGTTTTCTGGTGCTTTTGCACAGGACGGCTCCATTTTCGGTACTGTTTCCGACAACCTTGGAGGTATTCCAGGAGCCACTGTTCAAATTGAAGGAACAACTTCCGGTACAGTAACAGACCTAGATGGTAATTTCGAAATTACAGGACTAGAAGATGGTGCTTACACTCTGACCGCCCGTTATATTGGCTATACTGCACAAACATTAGATGCTACTATTAGTAGTGGTAATAAAGCAGAATTAAATTTTGAGCTTATGGAAGGTCTAGCTATCGATGAATTGGTGGTAGTTGGTTCAAGAAATAAACCGCGCTCATTAATGGCTACTTCTGTAGCGGTGGATGTAATTTCTGCTAAAGCAATAGAAAGAACTCCACAAGTGGAAACAGGCCAGATACTACAATATTTAGCACCTTCATTTCATTCAACACAACAAACCATTTCTGATGGTACAGATCATATTGACCCTGCTTCATTAAGGGGATTAGGTCCTGACCAAACGTTGGTATTGGTGAATGGAAAAAGACGCCATACTACTTCATTAATTAATGTAAACGGAACAGTTGGTCGTGGTACAGTTGGTACTGACCTTAACGCAATTCCTGCAAATTCTATTAAAAGAATTGAAGTACTTCGCGATGGAGCTTCTGCTCAATATGGTTCCGATGCAATTGCTGGTGTGATCAATATTGAATTAAAAGATAATTATGAGTTTACTTCTGTTGAATTAACCGGTGGTTCTTCTTACGAAGGTGACGGTACAAAAGGACAAGTAAACGCAAACTTTGGTGCTAAATTAGGTGAAAGAGGATTCATCAACTTTAGTGCTGCTTTTACTGGTCGTGAATCTGTGAACCGTTCAGGTGATTATACCGGAACTGTTTATGGTGATGCAAGAGACAATGATCTTTCTGACTTTTATGCAAATGTTCAAGAAACATATGGATACGAAGGTCAGCAAGTAATGGAAATTGGTGCTTCTGCATATTCTCAGGGTGCTGTGGCTTTAAATGGTGATTTTAGTGTTAATGAAAATGCTGATGTTTACTTTTTTGGTACACTGAATAGTCGTCAAGGATTATCTCACGGTTTTTACAGATTCCCAAAAGATTCTAATAAAGTACTTCATACTTTATACCCTGATGGTTTTTCTCCTGAAATTCAATCAGATGTTAATGACCACTCTATAGGAATAGGATTAAAAGGATCTAAAAACTTATGGAATTATGATTTTAGTATCGTAACTGGAAGCAATCGTTTTGATTTCACTATTAAGAATTCAAATAATGCCTCTTTTGGACCTGGATCTGCAACTGTTTATTATGCAGGTGGATTCAGATACAGCAACATGGTAAATAACTTTGATCTTTCACGTACTTTTGATGGAGCTTGGGGTTTACATGGTATTTCTACTTCATTTGGATATGAGTTCCGAACTGAGAACTATATAATCAATGCTGGAGAAGAAGGTTCTTATGCAAATGGTGGTTATATTAATGGAACGGTTGCTGGTTCAGCTGGTGTTCAGGTATTCCCTGGTTTCCAACCGCAAAATGCTTTAGATAAAGTAAGAAACAATGTAGGGATGTATGCTGATATTGATTTTGACATAACAGAAAAATTCTTAATTAATGGAGCTGTTCGTTATGAAAGTTATAGTGATTTTGGCGATAATGTAAGTTGGAAAGTATCTTCAAGGTATCGTTTAAGTGATAACTATACTATTCGTGCCGCTGCAAGTACAGGATTTAGAGCTCCTTCATTACACCAATACTATTTCAGTAGTTTAAGTACTCAGTTTATTGATGGTAATTCTGTTCAAGTTGGAACTTTTAATAATGAAAGTCCAGTTGCACGTGCCTTTGGTATTGATCAACTTAAAGCTGAAACTTCATTTAACATCAGCGCCGGTTTAACTGGTCGAATAGCTGAAGGATTATCTTTAACATTGGATGTTTACCAAATTAAAATTGATGACCGAATTGTATTGACTGGTCGATTTGGTGGAGCACCTTGGAATGCTATATTAGATCCTTTAGGAGCTGGTTCAGCACAATTCTTTGCCAATGCTGTTAATACAACAACAAGTGGTTTTGATCTGGTTGCTGATTACCGTAAATACTTTGAAAATTCTAAAATGGGAATTACTCTTGGTTACAATTACAACACTACAACTGTAGATCAAGTAAATGTACCTCAAGAATTGGTTGATATCGCAGATGCTAATGGTATCGATAATATTCAAGATATTTACTTTAACCGTGAAGAAATTTCACGTTTAGAAGTAGCTACTCCACAAATGAAACTTGTTTCATCTGTTACCTATGATAGAAAAGGATGGGGAGTTATGCTTCGTGGAACTTATTTCGGAGAAATTCAGTACATACACCCTAGTGATGGTGATGAAGCTAACTGGCCAACAAATAATATTACTGGTCAGGTTGAAACAAGAGATCAGATTTTTGCAGGAAAACTTATTCTTGATCTTTCTGTAGATCTTCACTTAGGATCGCATGTAACTTTTACTCTTGGTGCGAACAATTTGTTAAATACGTATCCTGATGAACATGTTCATTCTTCGAACATCAGTTCAGGAAGATTTACTTATAGCAGACGTGTACAACAATTTGGTGTACTAGGTGGATATTACTATGGTAAACTTGCTTTTACCTTTTAATCGATATCAAAATAGTACTAAGTAATTTTTTAAAAGGAGAGGATTTAAATCCTCTCCTTTTTTTTTGTCCTAAAAACCAATAGATTAGTGAAAAATAAGGAAAATGAAAGGTGCTAACATCAACTTAAACATTAGATCGTTAAAACCATCCGCTACATTAGCCATCAACGAACGGATAGCAGAACTAAAAAAACAAAACAAGGAAGTTTATTCCTTCGGACTTGGTCAATCGCCTTTTCATGTACCTAAAGAAGTAGTAAATGAACTAATAAAGCATGCAGCAGAAAAAGATTATCTACCCGTACAAGGTCTTTTAAAACTCCGAGAATCGGTAGCTGAATTTCATAATCGTCATAATCATCTAAAGTTCTCTGCAGAAAACATATTGATTGGACCGGGATCTAAAGAGCTTATCTTTCTAACCCAACTCGTTTACTATGGTGAAATAATATTTCCAGCACCAAGTTGGGTATCTTATCATCCCCAGGCTAAGATCATTGGAAATAATGTACATTTTATTCCTACAAACTACAAAGGACGCTGGTTATTATCAGCAGAAGATCTGGAAGCATTTTGTAGTGCTGAAAATGATCCGGATAAACCTCGTATTCTAATTCTAAATTACCCATCAAACCCTGTTGGAAGCACCTATTCTATACGCGAGCTAGAAGAATTGGTAGTTGTACTTAAGAAGTACAATATCATCGTTATTTCTGATGAGATCTATGGATTATTACACCACAAGGGAGAACATCACTCCATCGCTACACTCTACCCTAAAAAGACCATCATTAGTTCAGGGATATCAAAATGGTGCGGAGCAGGTGGTTGGCGCTTAGGAACATTTGCTTTTCCCAAAAACCTTGATTGGCTATTAAATGGGATGAAAGTAGCTGCTTCTGAAACATTTACTTCCGTTTCTGCCCCAATACAATATGCGGCTGTAAAAGCCTTTGAAGGTTCACCTGATATTGATCTATACCTGGTTCATTCTCAGCGAATTTTAAGCGTTATTGGGAATTGGTGTTACCAACTACTTAAGGAAAGACAAATAAGAATAATAAAGCCTGAAGGTGGATTTTATATATTTCCTTCATTTCGAAATTATAGCGCTAAATTAAAACGCAAAGGAATTGTTACATGCAAAGAACTTGCTGAAACTATTTTAATGGAAACTGGAGTTGCCTGTTTACCCGGAGAAGACTTCGGATTGGATCCCAAACTATTGGTACTTAGAATGGCTTATGTGAATTTTAATGGCGAAAATGCAATTAATCAATCCATGAAAATGAACTTGGATCCCCTACCCGACTCCTTTGTTAAAGATCAAAGTCCACTTATATACCAAGGAATGTTAAAATTAATAAATTGGATCGATCGGCTTTAAAAGTGATTAGCCCTCACCACTTTCCAATTTCTTTTTTCTAATATTTTCAGCAATCCCATCCCATATTTCAGCATCTTCAATTCCTAGTGCTTTAGGATCAAAAACAGGCTCTTTTCCCTCTTTTCTCTGCCTTTCGTAATCCTTTAATGCTTTTAACGCTGGTTTGCGCAATAAGAAAATAGCAATGAAATTTAACCAAGCCATTATTCCTACACCTATATCCCCCAGTGTCCAAGCTAAGGCTGTCGATTTGATCGCTCCATAAAATGTTGCAGATAATATAAGTATTCTGAGCACCCAGATCATCCATTTATTCTTATTCTTATGATCCAAATAACTCACATTTGTTTCAGCTATATAATAGTAGGCCATAATGGTTGTAAAGGCAAAGAATGACAATGCAATGGCTACGAATATTTTTCCAAAACCAGGGAACTGACTTTCAATTGCCAACTGGGTGTATTCAGGACCATATCCAACTCCTGGTATATGTTCGACCAAAAAACCTCCATCAGGATCAATAACATTGTATTGAAAGGTAAAAAGAATCATAAACGCCGTTGCAGTACAAACAAAAAGCGTATCGATATAAACAGAAAAAGCTTGAACTAAACCTTGCTTGGCAGGGTGGCTAACTGCTGCTGCAGCTGCGGCATGTGGAGCCGTACCTTGTCCCGCTTCATTCGAATAGATCCCTCGTTTCACTCCCCACATTATCGCCAGTCCAACTATTCCTCCAAAAGCTTGATTAGCACCAAAGGCCGATGTAACAATCAGTTTAATAACCGCCGGAATCTCCTTAAAGTTCATTCCAATAATTATTATGGCAACCAATACATAAGCTATTGCCATAAATGGAACAACAATTTCAGAAAATTTTCCAATTCTCTTTACACCACCAAATACGATAAGAGCAAGAAAAACAATGATAGCTGTTCCTGTATAATAAACATTAATATCAAATGCAGTCTTTATTCCTGCAGCTATGCTGTTTGCTTGTACACCAGGCAAAAACAAGGCTGTGCTCAATATTGTAGCAATAGCAAACAATACAGCAAACCACTTAACTTTCAATCCTTTTTCAATATAGTAAGCCGGACCACCACGAAATTCACCGCCTTTATCTTGCTTGTATATCTGCCCTAATGTAGCTTCAATAAATGCTGAAGCTGATCCTATAAAAGCGATCATCCACATCCAAAATATTGCCCCTGGACCACCTAAAGCAATAGCTGTAGCAACTCCTGCAATATTTCCTGTCCCTACTCTTCCTGAAATGGCAATAGCAAAAGCTTGAAAAGAAGATACTCCTCTGTCAGATGATTTTTCACCAAACAATAAACGAAGCATTTCTCTAAACATTCTAACTTGTACAAACTTTGTTTTATAAGAATAAAAAAGCCCTGATGCAAGGGCGAGTACAATAAGAGCATTACTCCATACGATGTCATTGATCGCATTTACTACAGTTTCTAACATACTTTTATATTGATATTAGTTATCAAAGATGGTCTAAAATAGTAATCTTCATTTAAATCTTGATACAAATAACTATTGAGTTAGCTAAATCACTGAAAATAGGCCTTAGAATCGTAAATAGTTAAAATTCTATCAGAATTTATACGTATCTTAAGGTAATTACAAAAACCTAAATCATGGAAAAGAAAAAAAGCATAATTCAGGTATATGCCATCGTAGTAAATATTGTGGCGATAATTGCATTTATTATTTCGATTACAAGCTTAGTTTCCGCTGTAATTGATCGAAGCGACCCCTTATATGTAGGAGGATATAATCAGACTGATCTATCCTCATTTGATAAATACAAATTAGACGTACTTAACTCAACAGAAAAGAACGATACTTTTATTCCGGATGATGAAATGATCAGAAACATGTATGAAGATGCTAAAACTGACCGAATTAATAAGGTAAAGCATCAATCATTCAGATCTATAATGGTAAGTAGTCTGGTTATTTTGCTTAGTGTTATTCTCTTTGCATTCCACTGGTGGTTAGTTAAAAAGTATAGCACTGGTTAATTTACTTGCTAACGTTCACTAAATCTTCATTTAGTTGCTTTTTATACAAAGGCTTCATATTCATCTTATTTCCAAAAATTTAACTAATTTTGCGGCCTCAAAAAAGCAAATAAAATGATCGCAGTTCAGGATTTAACCTTACAATTTAATAAACGAGTTCTTTTCGATGAAGTGAATATGAAGTTCACTCAAGGAAACTGCTATGGTGTTATCGGTGCTAATGGTGCAGGAAAATCAACTTTTATTAAAATTTTAAGTGGTGAACTTGACCCTACTCTTGGAAAAGTAAGTATTACTCCAGGAGAAAGAATGGCTGTTCTAACACAGGATCATTTTAAGTATGATGATCAAACAGTGATCAATACTGTAATTCAGGGCCATGATAAATTATGGTCTATTATGGAAGAAAAGGATGCTATTTATGCCAAAGAGGATTTCACTGTAGAAGACGGTTTAAAATCATCTGAATTAGAAGCCGAATTTGCTGAAATGGATGGATGGAATGCAGAAACTGATGCTGCAGAACTTTTAAGTGGGTTGGGAATTAAAGAAGATATCCATTATTCACTAATGGGCGACCTAACAGGGAATTTAAAAGTTCGTGTTTTACTTGCGCAAGCTCTTTTTGGGAACCCGGATATCCTTTTACTTGATGAGCCAACGAATAACCTGGATGTTGAATCTGTTAATTGGTTAGAGAATTTTTTAGCCAAATTTGATAATATTGTAATTGTTGTTTCACACGATCGTCACTTTCTCGACTCTGTATGTACTAGTGTCGTTGATATCGATTTTTCTAAAATCAAAATGTACTCTGGTAACTATACCTTTTGGTATGAATCAAGTCAGCTCGCTCTTAGACAACAAACTCAACAGAATAAGAAATCGGAGGAAAAGAAAAAGGAGCTGCAGGATTTCATCAGACGATTTAGCGCTAACGCTGCAAAATCAAAACAGACCACTTCTAGGAAAAAGATGTTGGAAAAACTTAATATCGAAGACATTCAACCATCTACGCGAAAGTACCCTGCTATTATTTTCCAACCCGAAAGAGAGTTGGGTGATCAGGTTTTGGAAGTATCCAATTTAAGTTTTTCTCATGAAGGAAAAATAATGTTCGAAAACCTAAATTTTAAGTTAACAAGGGATGATAAAGCAGCATTTGTTGGTAATTCGCTTGCCGTCACTTATTTGTTTAGAATTTTGGCTGGAGAAATAAAAGCCGATTCCGGCGAAATTAGATGGGGAGTTACCAGTAGCTTTAGCTATGTGCCTAATGAAAACTCATCGTTTTTCAAGGAAGATCTTAGCTTGGTAGACTGGTTAAGGCAATTTTCTGAAGAAAAAGATGAAACTTTCATCCGTGGTTTCCTTGGTAAAATGCTATTTTCAGGTGAGGAATCATTAAAAAGCGCGAAAGTCCTTTCAGGAGGAGAAAAAGTAAGGTGTATGTTCTCTAAAACGATGCTAGAATCATCAAATGTTATGATCATGGACGAACCAACCAACCACCTGGATCTTGAGTCTATTACTGCATTGAACAATTCATTACAAGATTATAAAGGAGTTCTTTTATTTACTTCTCATGATCATACTTTAATTCAAACCTCTGCTAACCGCATTATTGAGATAGGAAGCAATGGCTTCCTGGATAAGCAAATGAAATATGATGAATACCTTGCTAATCCTAAATTTAATGAGCAACGAAAAGATATTCATGCTGTAACTATTTAAAACTTAACTCACTTTATTATCTGACATTTACATAGCTTTTCGAAAGAATCTGAGGCTCGATGAACTCAATTATTTCTGATTCGAAAGTAAGGTAGCGATCATAATGATACCATTTTTGAACAGCCTCGGTTAATTCTTGATAGTTCGCATATTCAGACACACCATTCATAAAAGACTCAACCATTTTCTGAGCACTATTAGGTCGGGGGCCCCACTGACTGATCAATTGATCATCTTCATCGAATGCTAATATCTTTGGAATTGATCGTGAGCCATTTGTTAAATACTCATCCATTAATTCAGGATGTTCATCTCGTAAAAGCACTTTCAATTTTGGTTTAAAGGATAGGCGAGATAAACTATCCAAAATCGGTAATAAATGTGCCGCATCTCCACACCATCCTTCTGTGATGGCCAGCCAGGTAACTGGTTGGTTAATTTTTAAAATCAGTTTTACTAAATATGGAGCGGGTTCGTATTGCTTTGAGATCCTTTTCATTCTTTTTACATTCAAATAAATGTAATTAAGGATCTTATCCTTTCCATTTTTTTGCTCCAGTTGCTTTTCGAAATCATGCAAATAATGGTCAAAACCGACCGCTTGTTCAATTTTTCTATTAATATTCATCGTCCTTAGGGTTTTGTTCAGAACAAAAATAGATTCAAATGATTTCAAATGCTGTCAAATTGAAAACAAAAGCCGACTTTTGCCAAGACATTTTAAGGAAGAATGAATTACATCTACTGGACGCTACTTTTTATAGTTATCACCTATTTGGTATTATGTCTTTTCTATTATTTCTTTCAAAATAGACTCATTTTCGTTCGCTACGGAATTTATGGGAAATATCGTTTTAGGTTAGATAAACCACATAAAGAAATTTTACTTAAGTCAGAAGAAGGTGAAACCTTGCATGGATTATGGATCAAAGTTGAAAATCCAAAAGGACTTCTTATCTACTTTCATGGAAACACTGGAAGTTTAAAAAGATGGGGGAAGAATGCAGCACTTTTTACTAAGTATGGTTATGATGTTTTAGCCCCTGAATACAGAGGGTATGGTAAGAGTACTGGGAAACCATCTGAAAAAGCCTTGATCAGTGATGCACATATTTTCTATGATTTTGCATTAGAGCATTACAGCGAAAAGAATATAGTTTTATATGGCCGGTCACTTGGAAGTGGTGTTGCTGTTCAATTGGCCGCTACTAAAAACGCTAAATTAGTGATCTTAGAAACTCCCTTTTCAAGTCTGCTTGATGTGATACAGTCAAATGTTCCATTCATTCCTTTTAAATACCTTTTAAAATATCCATTCAAATCTATCGATCATATTGATAAGGTAAAATCTGAGATTATTGTACTAGCTGGGAAAATAGATACTCAGGTTCCGTATAGATCTAGTCTCGAACTTTATAATATAGTTGCTGATAGAAATGACACCCATTTATATTCTTTTAAACGCGGCGATCATAATACATTATCATCCTTCAAAAAGTTTAATCGAATTATGGAAGAATATCTATAAGGAGGGAGAAAGGAAGAAAAGTGAGTAAAAGAATAAGAGGGAGAGAATCACACTCACCGATATAATTTTCCTAAGTAATGAAAATCATCCACTCGGTAGATCACTTCCATATTAATACCTAATTCAGCACATACATTCTTCATCGTATCTTCATCTATATAGAGCCAAGGAAAGGGCTTTCCTTGTTTACCTTTGTAGCAATAGTTAAACACTAATTCACCATAATACTTAGCACTCAGGTCGATCCATAAGCTGCCATCATCTTCCATGAATAAATAACGAAGATCAGTAGAGTCAAAGATTACTTGTCCATCACTTGAGAGAATAGAAAACAGTTTTTCTATAAACCCTTTTAATGATTTTAATTTTCCACTAATTCCAATTCCATTCATTAAAAGTAGAATAGTATCAAATTTCGCTCCTTCTAAATAATTTATATCGTTACATACTGCATTAAGCACACCTCTCTGTTTCATAACCTCCACAGCACCAGGTGATATGTCTATAGCAGTTGTTAAAAGGTTATTTTTCTGAAGATATAAAGAATGACTTCCTGCTCCTGCACCAATATCAAGAACCTTTCCCTTACAAATTGTTAGGGCTTCTTTTTCAATCTCAGGCATTTCATCAAAGGGTCGGAAGTAATAAGCCACATCCATAATATCCTCCTCCATATCCTCCCCACAGATTATAAGTTCACTTGATTTTCCTTCATTGAAGAAATCTTTAAGTGCAGTCCCAAGAATGTCGAGTTTATCATGCATAGTCTTGCTTATTTAGTAGTATATTCGCGCTCGTTAAAAATCACAATAAAATTCAAATGAAAAAAACAATTTTTATCCTTTTTGCAGGTATAGCAGTATTAAGCGCTTGCACAAATTCAGAAAGTAATTCAAGCGCAAGTTTAGACAGCAATGTTGATAGTGTTTCTTTTGCGATCGGTGCTAGTTATGGTGGAAACATTAACCGCCAATTAAAAAGTCTTGGTGACACAAACTTAAACTATGATGCTATGATAGTTGGTTTTACACAAGCTTTAAAAGAACAAGATCTTTTAATAAGTGATGAATTGGGAAATGAGATCATTACCGACTACATGAAAATGAAAGATGAAGAAAAAAGAAAAGAAGATATTGCAAAATACTCAGGTAATGTAAGTGTTAGTGAGGCTTTTTTCAATGAAAACAGAGGTGTAGATGGCGTGGTTGAAACCGAATCAGGTTTACAGTATAAAGTGATTACTATGGGAGAGGGTGAATTACCAATCGATGGTGACCAAGTAAGAGTTAATTATGAAGGTGCATTATTAGATGGTCAGGTATTCGACTCATCATATGAAAGAGGTGAATCTACTGTATTTCCAATTAATAGAGTAATCCCAGGTTGGACAGAAGGATTAAAATTAATGCCTGTAGGTTCTAAATTTACCTTTTACATTCCTGCCAATTTAGCTTATAATGAGAATCCACCTCCGGGTACCATCATTGAACCATATAGTACTTTAGTATTTACAGTTGAATTAATCGCAATCGAGAAATAAGATGGAATTAAAAACTAAGAAAGATCGTTTAAGTTATTCTGTAGGTGTTCAGATCGCAGGTAACCTGCTTCAAAGTGGATTTGAGCAAATGAGTATTGATGTTCTTATTAAAGGATTGTCAGATGTACTTGATAAAAAAGAATTGCTCATCGAACAAGAAGAGGTTCTCAATATTATTAATGAAAATTATGAAGAATTTAAAAATAAGGCTGAAGGTGAAAACGAGGCTGCAGGATTAAAATTCTTAGAAGAGAATAAAAGCAATGAAGGAATTATTACACTTGAATCGGGATTGCAGTATCGTGTTGTAAAAGAAGGTGAAGGTGAAAAAGCAAAAACAACAGATAACGTAACTACCCATTATGAGGGTAAAACGATCGATGGAAGAATTTTTGATAGTTCTTATGAAAGAGGTGAGCCGGCAACATTTCCTGTTAATGGAGTTATTGCAGGTTGGACCGAAGCATTACAATTAATGTCAATAGGTGCTACTTATGAATTATTCATCCCTTCAAACCTTGCTTATGGAAAACAAGGTGCAGGAGCTGATATTGCCCCTAATTCAACACTGATATTTAAAGTCGAATTATTAGCGATAAACTAGTCAATTCAAACAAATTATTAGTAAAAAAGCCTTCGCTTAGCGAGGGCTTTTTTTGTTAAAACCTTCTGAAACACCCGTCAAATAACAAAAAATACCGCCATTTTAGCACTAGTTATTAACAATTGGCTAATATTATTAACAAAATACACGCTATTGCTTGTCTGTATAGCATTTTACACATAATTTAAAGTCCAATAAGAAAATATTGTTTTATTAACCATTAAATTTTTTACAATGAACAAAGCAGAATTAATCGATGCTATGGCTTCAAAAGCCGGTTTATCTAAAGCAGATGCAAAACGTGCACTAGATGCTTTTATTGACACAACTTCTGGATCACTTAAAGGTGGTGATAGAGTTGCACTAGTTGGATTTGGATCTTTCTCTGTATCTAAAAGATCAGCAAGAAAGGGAAGAAATCCTCGTACTGGTAAAGAAATTGACATAGCAGCAAAAAATGTTGTTAAGTTCAAAGCTGGAGCTGAATTGTCCGGAAACGTGAACTAAGAGATTAATATCTTTATAAAAAAGTCTTCCTTTTGGGAGACTTTTTTATTTCCACTCATTTCTAATAAATCGATTTCTGATTTATATATAATCGCATGCAAAAAAATAAAGAGGATATACTCAACTACTTTCAAAATTTTATTTCAGAACACAAAATAGAGCTGTTCAATAAATTAGTGGAGGAGCGTACTCGTCATTTTACATTTATTTTAGAAGATTTATTTCATCCCCATAATGCCAGTGCAATATTAAGGAGCTCTGATTGCTTTGGATTGCAAGACGTACATATGGTTGAAAACAACCATCAATTCATAAATGAAAATGATATCAGTCTGGGCTCAGCTAAATGGATTGATATTAATCGCTACGATGACCTTGATAGCAGCACTCCCACATGCATTGACCAGCTTAAGGAAAAAGGATATATCATCGCTGCGCTGCATCCTCATGAAAACGATGTTCTGATCAGCGACCTTCCTATTAATAATAAAGTAGCATTTGTGCTGGGAGCCGAAAAAAACGGACTCAGTGATTATAGTCTGAAAAATGCGGACGTACATGTAAAAGTACCTATGCATGGTTTTACTGAAAGCTATAATGTATCAGTAACAGCTGCTTTAGTGATGTACGATGTTACTGAACGTTTAAGAAAATCGGAAATAGATTGGAAATTATCACCGGAAGAGAAATGGAAAATTAAACTAGCATGGACTTTAAAGACAATTCAAAGTTCGACTGATATTGTAAAACACTTTCTTAAACTAAACCCTGAATTAAAGTCCTCTTTCCAATTCTCTGAATTTCTCCATTAATTCTAAGGTATTTTCACTCCCTTTCATTGGAATACTCAATTTACCCAAAAGTACTAATGCCGCACTCGTAATTGAAATATTAGCTTGATAATTATCTCTGTAAAAGTGCACGAATTTAAAGCACATAAATAGATTGAACCAAGAATAAAACCGTTGTATAAATGCACGATGTGTTGTTGTGTTTTTTACTATTTCATCCTTCTTTTCCACCCATTTACTCTCGCCAATAAAATCTTGAATACTTAAGGGAAATAACTTAAAATTAGCCTCTTTACCTTTTGCTTCAATCAAATGGAAAAACAACTTTAGCTCCTCTCCTACTTGAGGATGATAGCTAAGCAGAACGCTTTTCTTATCATTGTTCCATTCACCTTGGGCCCTGCCAGTCCCAAATGGCACACGATCTGAAATTCTTGCTGAAGGGAATACTGTTGTCGTCTTGATCTCGCTATAATTTCCCAATTGAATGATCTTCTGTAAAAAGTAGAAATCCTCACCTGCCTTCCTCTTATTCATCCCTCCTTGCTTCTGATAAACCACAGACCTCACTGCCATACTCGAACCAACAGTATGAAAAGCAAAGGGATGTCCAGCGTATTTTAACAACTGATTATAATATCTTAAATGAAGTTCGTATTGTACTATTCCTTCAACTAATTCGTCGTTTACGCTACTGAGATCATGCTCAAAATAAATAGAAGCAGCATTGCAATTAATATTTGTAATAAAATGATCTTCTAAAACTTGAAGGTAGTTTTTCTCCACAGTACAATCAGCATCTAAGGCTACAATTACCCCTTTTTCATTCTCCGCCAATCTTCTCACAGCTTCATCCATTCCAATTTTACGGGCTAAGCCAACACCGGCTTGTTTATCAGGAAGATCGAATGCTTCAATCAAATGTATGTTTCTGTATTCATTTTCTCTTATCCACTCGCGGCATAAGAGCATTGATCTTTCATTCTCTACTTTGTCTTTAGTCGCTTCACTTATTGGATGATTAAACACAATAATAATTTCATAAGGAAACCTTGGTTGGACAGATGATTTAATACTTTTAAGTGTTCCAATAAGATCAGGTTCTCTTCTCGCTGGAATTACAATAACCATTTGTAAGGAATCCGGAGGTGGACTTACTATTTTCTGTTGAAAATAGGCGTATTTCTGAAGGTATTTATTAGTCAAGGAGCTAATCGCTTTTTAGTCCAACCCTTAGCGTTCTTAGAAAATAAAACACGATCGTGCAAACGCATTGGTCTCCCTTGCCAAAATTCTATTTCATCAGCCTGTAAAACGAAACCTCCCCAAAACGGTGGCCTTGGAACCTCTTTGTCTTTATACCTCTTTTCAATTTTATCATAATCTGCTAACAGCTCTTCCCTCGATTTAATCTGATCGCTTTGATTCGAAGCCCAAGCACCAATTCTACTTTCTCTTGGGCGGTTTGAAAAATATTCATCCGACAGTTTATCATCAATTTTCATAGCTTTTCCCGTAAATCTAATCTGACGATCGAGCTCTACCCAAAAGAAGTTAGCAGATATGGCATTGTTTTTTAATAGATCTTTACTCTTTTTACTGTTATAATTGGTATAAAACACAAGGCCATTCTCACTAATATCGCGCATATAAACAACGCGTACTGAAGGTTTTCCTTCCTCATCCACAGTAGCAATACTCATTGCATTGGGATCGAGTGCCTCAACACCTACAGCCTCATCAAACCATTTTTCGAAAAAAATATATGGATTTTCACCTGCCGACGTTATACTCAGCGGCTTATCGGCAAATTCGCGACGTATAGTATTAATATAACTACGAAATACTTCACTCATCTTTTGACTGCTTTTATAAAAAGTTTTCCCTCATCATTCTCAAGGTTTTCACCACTTTTGTGTACATATCCAATCGTTTTCACAAATGTAATATCGAAACCAATACTTTTGAGTAAAGCTATTAATCTTTCCTTATCAAAATAATGTAAAAATGCTACTTCATCCCTACCTTTTCTTCGATAAAACACATCGCCCTTTTCATAACCAAAATAATCTAAATTATACTCATTAAACACGTTCAATGCGCGCTTCCCCCATTCGTAGGGGTCATTAATATTGAATACATCAAAATAAAAGGCTCCTCCAATTTTTAATTTCTGATGAACTTTTTCCAAGAACTCAATTCTTTCTTTTGCGCTTGGTACATGACCAAAGGCATAGAGCATCGTTATCACATCAAATTGCTTGTCATTTAACTCTACAGATAACCAATCAGAGCAAATAGCATGGATTCCCTTTTCAATCGAAAGGTCACACATCTCCTGACTAAGATCAACACCATATAATTCATAGTCTAAACCAGAATTTAATTTGATCTTCGCGGCCCTCCTTCCCGTTCCAGAGGCTATAGCCAATACTTTTTCCGGGTGAAAAAGTTGAAAATCATTAACCAATAGGTCATTTATCGCATACACATAATTTCTCCTCAATTCATTATCCAGATCATTATCATCATAATTGCTTGCCTGTTCTGTATAATATGCCTGAATCATGTCTTTTATCTCATCATTCGAAGGTTTTGGAAGAATTGGACTGGTCAGATGGGTTTTACCTTCGCTGCATTCTTCAAATTCAAATTGATTTTTAAGGTAACTTCTATAATTATCTTCCGGAAGATGTAAAGATGCGGTCGGAGCTTTTTCATTTAACTCAACAATAGTTCCATCAATATCAAATAATTTTAAACCATTAAGATCCTTCAATGCAGGTGAATAGAAATGTAAAGTGATAAGTGGAGAATCAGTCGATGCATTTGCGATCTTATGTATTACTCCATCCGGTTCAGGAATAAGCCCACCTTCTTTTACAGTTACTATACGGCGTTGTTTTAAAACCTTGTTGTCGAGAGTATATTCATAGTTTAATGCTTCTCCTTTTAACACACCCACATAGCCCCAAAAACCCTCGTGTAAATGTACAGCACTTTCAACACCGGGAGGCCAATGAATGAGAACAAGTTCAATAGGATCAAGCAACAATATATTTCTTGCATAATCCTTCGGATCAATTATTGGCGGTAATTCATTCTGATAATTGATATTTAATGGATTGAAAGGCAATATATGATCGAAAAGAGATAGGTAATCAAGCTTTTCTAAATCGATACTTTTTAATTTTTCAATGAGAGCTTCCATTATAAAAGAAAATATTTACACCTTATGAAGGTACAAAAAATCGTTACTTATAAATTCTATTCTCCACTTAAAATTATTTATTCTTTAATGAAAGTCCAATCGTAAAATTAGCGACTAAAACAGCTTCTTCTAAGTAATTCGTGAAAACCTCAATTGAAATATCTTTTGTAATTCTTTCTCCACTTATTACTGACTCTTCTATCATTTTCGTCACCGTTTCTCCTTCATTGCATACAAAGTACACTTCTGACATAGGCCGAGAAATGAAATCAGCTTTGATCCCTTTAAAAGCAAGGGAAATATCCTTATTCATCTCTTTTCCAATTATAAATGCATGAAATCCAGCAGCAAGATCAGCCCCAATAACCAATGCTCCTATATAAATAGAATTCAAGTGATTCTTCGTTCTTCGTTTATAAGGAATTTTAATTACTAATCTTTTATCATCTAATACTACAATACTCGGGCTTACAAAGCCTATCATAGGAATTTTAAATAAGCCAAATAACCAAAGGAAGCGCTGTGCTTTTTTTTGGGAGATCATTTATTCAATTTATTCAATCCAGCATTATTGAATGAAAACGGAAGTAATTGCGTGATTCCTTTAAAAATACGTGTTATTCCATTAGGAGCATGAACAATTATCTCCAATTCTTTCCCTGACTTTGCTTCAATCTCTGCCATAACCTGTCGGCAAGCGCCACAGGGAGAAAAAACTTCATCCTCCGAATCGAAATGATGATCTACCGTTACCGCAATGGATTCAACTTCCTCATATGGATATTGTGAGGAAGCAGCGTAAAGAGCTACCCTTTCGGCACATAATCCCGAAGGGTAAGCAACATTTTCTTGATTACTTCCTTTTATTATCTCACCATTACTTAAGCGAACAGAGGCACCTACCTTAAATAATGAATAAGGGGCGTAAGCCGTTTTAGTTGCTTCCTTAGCATATTGAATCATCTCTTTAATATGTTCACCTGGATCCTCATTCTTTTCGAACTCCTGAAATTCCAATTCCAATTTCTGTATCTTCATATTATCAATTAGCTTATTTGGGCATTTTTTGTTAAAATTACTAAATCAAAACTCATTTACTTTATGTCAATACGAAGTATTTTCAGCATCCTGTTATTTTTTGCTCTTTTTAGCTCTTGTAATTCAAAAAAAAACACCTCAGAATCGAAACAAGACATAGGCTCCATATATAATAATTCCTGGGAGCTAAATTCTTGGAAATCTGGATCGGATGAAAAGACGATGTCGACGATGCAAACAATTCATCTGCTTTTTGATGAAGAAAAATCACAACTTTCGGGAAATGATGGTTGCAATGACTTTTTTGCAGGATTTAAACTGGAAGGAGATCAATTAAATATTGGTCCAAAAGGAGGTACTAAGAAATACTGTGGAGATGAATCTGCAATAGATGAACGTGCCTTTTCTCAGTTTTTAGAAAAGACGATTATCGTGAGTTTTAATGGTAAAAACTTACAATTGTCGAGTGATAGTGAAGTATTAACATTTAAGGTAAAAAAATAATAACTATGGAGACTCCCTTAGACTTAAACGAAAGATCAGTTAAAACCATGAGTGTTTCTGATTGGATCATTGTTTATTTAATAACCTTTATTCCGATCGTAAATATTATCATGCTCTTTGTCTGGGCATTTGGAAATAATACAAATAGAACTCAAAGTAACTGGGCTAAAGGAAATCTGGTATTATTCGCCATTATTTTAGGCTTCTATATATTCTTAGGTCTAATAGGAGGAATAGGCTATTTATTTAACTCATAAAAACAAACTTTAAACTTCTGAATTATGGAAATAATTGACGAAAATCAAAATAATAGAGCTAGTATGTCTGTCAGCGACTGGGTATTAACCATTTTTTTAAGTGGATTACCTTTAATTGGATTAGTATTATTATTTATCTGGGCATTTGGTGATAATCAACGACCTGAACGTGTTAACTGGGCAAAAGCAACACTTGTCTGGATGTTATTAGGAATTGCCTTGGTATCAATATTATTTATGGTATTTGGTGCTGCCTTTTTAGCTGGTATGGCAGGTATGGACTAAGATGTTTCCAAACATTGTATATTGGAAATAAAATAATAAATTTGTGGCCTAATTTATAATGAATTAGGTTTTTAAATCATTAACTATAAAGAATATTATGAAAAAGATTATTTTACTATTAGCTTTTGTAGCGACTGCCGGATTTACTTATGGACAAGCACAAAAGCAATTAAACATTGGTCTCGTTGGAGTTAGTTATGAAATTCCTCTTGGCGCAGCTATTACAATTGCACCAGCTGCATTTACGAATTTTGACTTTAATCACGTAACTCTTGGAGTTAAAGCAAACTATTACTTTGATGAATTGTTTGGATTAACTGAAGAATGGGATGTATATGGAGGAGCTAATTTAGGTTTCGGAATAGCAATGAACAATGATAATGGTAATGAAAGCGACTTAGATTTTGGACTTCAAGTTGGAGGTCGTTGGTTTTGGAACGAAACATGGGGTGTTTACGTTGAAATAGGTGGAGGTGCATTAGGTGGCGCTGCTTATGGTGTTGGTGTAACCATGAAGATGTAAAATATTCAATTATACTATATTAAAGCCTTTCCTATTTGGGAAGGCTTTTTTTGTTTAATAGAGTCTTTATTCTAAGAAAGATGAGGTGAAATAGACAAATCAATTTAGTCAAATTGAAACCAACACGTAGATAACTTCGTTAAAAACAATTGATAAGCTTATTTTAATTGTAATAAAGATTGCTTTATTTAGCATCTGAAATCAAAACAAACAAACGATGAAAAGAAATTTCAAATTATTCGGAGCGGCTATTTTATTTATGGCAGCATCATTCACTTTTACAGCTTGTGGTGGAAACGCTGAGAATGCTGGTGAAGCAGAAGAAACTAAAACTGAAGAAGTGGCTACTGAGGCAGCGCCTGAAGAAGCAGCAGCCACTGAAGAGGCAGCTACTGATACTGCTGCATCAGAAGGTAAATGTGGAGAAGGTAAATGTGGAGAAGGAAAGTGTGGATAATTAACACTCCTTTTTAAAAAATTATAAAGCGATCTCATTGAGGTCGCTTTTTTTATTAATAACTATTCCCTATCAAGTAACCAACACTAAGCGTATATTGTTTTAATGTCACACTGGTATCGTTGACCGTTAACATATCATTAATTCCGAAAGAAAAATTAGCATCCATTACGAAACGGAATATATCAAACCCAAATCCGACTGCCGCACCGACATTACTCCCATTAAAATGTGACTTTTCTATAGAAAATACATTAGGATCGACACTTATCGGAAATGATAAATTGATACCTGCTTGTAAACGAATTCTAAATATATCTGCATCATAGAGATTAAAGCCTAGTTGAACAGGTACTAAAATACCTTTTACAACAACAGGACCCGAATTTTTGATCAACGAGTCTTCGTATTGTATTTCACTAGAAATTTGATTCCAAAAAATACCCGTTTGTAAAAAAGCATTCTTTCCAAAGCGACCTAAGGCTCCAACTTGGTAGCCTACATTAGAAGTTTTAGAATACTCATCGCTATTAAATGCAAAATCAGATAAATTAAGCCCCGCTTGTGGAATTATATACATCTGTGCTTGAACTGTACTTCCAAGTAATAACAATAAAACAGAAAATAATAGTTTAGTAAAATAAAGTCTCATGCTGATAGTTTGTATAAATATAAAAAGAAAGCACTAGACTTTTCGAATCAAAGCTTCAATTTCTTAACTTGAACTTGTTCCTTTCTGATATAAGATTTATCCTCGCAAGAACTTCCACTATTAAATGAGCATGTATTACAAGCTCCACTTGAACAACTTGTTTCGCCACCCATTACAGGTTTCTGATAAACCAATCTTAGCATGCGATAAGCAACAATTAAAAAAGTAATAAAAAGTATTGATGCCACTATTCTTTCCTGCGTGATCATACTACAAAGTTAAATAAGAATATTTCCAATCTGATAAACTGCAAAAGCCATTAGCCAGGCGAGTGCTGTTGTATAAACTATCGTGAAAATGGCCCATTTTGTTTCTCCAGATTCATTTTTAATTGCTGCGATCACAGCAACACAAGGAAAATAGATCAAAATAAACACCATAAATGACAATGCGCTAAGCGGGGTAAATACTTTTTCTCCTATCATTGGCCCGGATGTATAAACCTGTTTATTCAGGTTGTTCATTAAGTTAGTCGAAGTTTCATCCGCGCCCTCTTCTCCTTGATATAATACCCCCATAGTACTTATGACTACTTCTTTAGCCGCCACTCCAGTAAGAACAGAAACACTCATTTTCCAGTCAAAGCCTAAAGGTCTCATTACGGGTTCTATTGCTTTACCTATCTGACCGATATAAGATCTTTCCTGATGTTCACCCATCTTAATACGCAGGATACTATCAATAGTATTATCCTTAACTGCGATAATTTCGTTCCTTAGACTCTTATCCGTCTCATTCTTAGCTAAGTCCTCATAATCAATAGTAACGTTCTCTATCAAGGCGTCATAGTCTTTAGAAAATTCAATATTTTCAGGATAGTGACCTAATGCCCAAATAATAATACTAGCAATTAAAATAACCCCTCCCATCTTTTTAAGATATTGAACAGACCGAAACCACATATGCATCACTGATGCTTTAAGCGTTGGTATTCGGTAAGGAGGTAATTCCATTACAAAAGGAATATTATCGGTCTTAATTAATATCCTTTTAAAAAGCATCGAGAATCCGATAGCAAGTATGATCCCAAAGGCATACAAGCCAAAGAGAATACTTCCTTGATTGGAAGGAAAAACGGCTCCAATAACTAAAATATATACAGGTAATCGGGCGCTGCATGACATAAAAGGATTGATAAGCATGGTCAATAATCGATGCTTCCTATTCTCCAAAGTTCTGGTAGCCATAATTGCCGGAACATTACAACCAAATCCCATTATCATAGGAATAAAAGATTTTCCTTGTAAACCCATTTTTTGCATGAGTTTATCCATCAAAAAAGCAGCCCTGGCCATATATCCAGTATCTTCCAATAGAGATATACTAAAGAAGAGAATTAGGATATTAGGAAGAAAAACGATCACCCCTCCTACTCCATCAACCACTCCATTAATAAGTAGACTTTTTAATGGTCCATCAGCCATTACTCCGTTAATAAAATCACCAACCTGAGCAACGCCCCACTCGATCCAATCCATTGGGAATTGACCAAGAACAAATGTAGCCTCAAAAATGAGCCACATAATAAATATGAAGATCGGGTAGCCCCAGATCTTATGGGTTAAGATATCGTCTACTTCCAGCTTACGCTTTTTCTTTTCTCCTCTTTTAATAAAAGTTCTCTTTAATGCTCCGTCAATAAACCCGTATCTGGCATCAATAAAAATGTTTTCAATTTTCTCCGAAAGTCCAACTTCAACCCTTTCTCTCGCTTTGCTTGCTCCTTCAATGATTTCAAAGCCATCATCAA
>JAUVAY010000108.1 GCA_030591505.1 Flavobacteriales bacterium
GGAAGTTCAAAAGCTTCAAAATCGATATAATTACCATTCCCATCATTAAGAAATAGACGAATATCGTTAGAAGATTCATTCACAACAGAAAGGTCAGAATAACCATCATTGTCGATATCTCCGGCATAAGCACCATAACAGGTAATTTGATTTTCACCAGGGTAGCGAACCTCAATTTCTGCTATTTCTATTTGATTTAAAGTCCCTGACTCTGTTTTACTCCAATAATTCCATGTGTAGCCTGAGCTTATCGTTTCTCCATTTTGGCCTTCAATAGCAGTAGATAAGCTTACCACGATCCATTCACCATTCATAAATCCTTCAATAGGAGTAAATACCAAAGTGCTATCACCATTTTCCCAAGTAATACTTCCTGTCATCGGGCCTGACCATCTTCCAAATACACGTAGGGTGCTGTAGTTTAAACTGTTGGTATTGACGGTCAAATTAAAATGAATGTAAATATCCTCAGTAGGTTCAGTATTTAATGACTGAGGTACAGGTGAGACCGAATTGACTTCGAGATTTTGAGAGTAGAGAAAAGTTGAAAATAGGATTAGTCCCAAGAGGATGTAGTTGCGCTTTTTCATAGGGTGTGGTCTTGTTTGTTCTGTTTAAAGGTAGGGAAAAGCTTGAAGTGTTAAGTAATATTTCTTGTTTGAAAACTTGCAGTTAAATGTCTCCCTGAGCCTGCCTCGCTTCGCTGAAGCTTCGCGAAGGCACAGTCGAAGGGTCGTATACCAAAATATTGAACCACTATGACACTGAGTAGGCGCGAAGATCACGAAGTCTTGAGTAGATTATTTTTTAATAAATCGAATGATCAGATTTAAATTTTTCTTTGATAACTTTGAGCCTGCTCAGCGTCATAGTGGTTAATAAAAGCAATTAAAAAGATGGCATTTTACACTTTTCATTCATCATCTTTTGATACTCAGAAAAAGGAATTTCCAAGCTCTTCATCATAATATCTGAATCCTCTTTATGACATGAAAAACAAGCACCAATAGTTAGAATGCTCTTTTGCTCCACCAATGAAAAGGGTTTAAAATCCACCCTTGTTGAATAGCGTTCGCTATCAGGGTCTTCTAAAAATGCTATCCATGCATCGGAAGGAATTCCATCTTCTAAATTTTCGTATTCGGCTTCAAATTCCCAATAGGGTGCATTATTATCTTTAATAAAATTGAGTTTCCCTCTTCCGTATCCAATGGCCACAGGGTTGTTATGACAGGAAGTACAGCTTCGGCCCTCTGCAGATGTTGTATGTGGTGCTACCGGTGAGAACAAACGATGAAAACTCTCATTTTCATTACTACCATTACCATAAAAAGCTGATTGATCCAGTGTCATTATCATTCCGGGTATAGCTGGTTGGATCTCTTTGTTAGCCCGTACGCCAAGCACAGGCGCTTCAGCTAAAAATTCTGCAGCAAATTCAATCCAACTTCCTTTTTTGTGTTTTCCTTCGTAAAGATCATAGCCTTCTGCATTGGGATCATAATTGGTGTGGCAACCTATACACTGAGGAGCCCAATTGCTATGGCAAGCAGAGCAAGTGATCTCTTTATGTCCGCCATCCCGATTACAACTTTCACCAGGTGCACCTAATGCAAATTTCTTCCGATCCGATTTTCGGATCATATATGCATTATTATCATTATCGATAAATGAATTAAGAATGGGTGTGCTGTCTTTTTGTGTTAGAAGAAATCGTTGATTTTCATGTTGGTACTTTCTGATAGCTAAAATCCTTTTATGTGTAAAACCGAGATTTTCAAAAAGTGTAGTAGGAGGGGGAGTGCTAAAATGACAATCTACACAGGCTATTTTTACTGCCTCTTCTTCATGAGCATGCAATTCCCCATCGCCCATGATGTCTTCATAATTATGGCAATCGATACACTGCAGTCCTTTTGAATGATGAATATCTTCTGCAACAAAACGAAATACCCTGTCGTCTTCTAGTATTCTGTATCCATCTTCCTTCGAAACACTATCGGCAGACATTAAGGTCTCATGCCACCCTTCATAATTGGTTGAGATCCTTCCGGATCGACTGTGGCAGCCGAAACAATGTTGATCTGTTACATTTAAATCTAATGAAGGGTGATGTTTGCCTAAAATAGTATCGGTTATAAAGGTTTTATGTTCAGCTTTTGCTTCTTCAGAATAATTTAAATGACAGGCATTGCATCCTCCACCACGACTCAGTTCATTTACTGGACCACTTTCGATTTTCTCATTTCCTAAATGACAGTGTGAACAAAGATTTCTTACATGCTCATCAGCAGCGCTGTGGCCTAATTCATGAATATGTGTTAATTCGTTAGGGGAATCTATTTCTCCGAAAATATATCGATCTATCGAAATAATTCCACTGTTTGTAGTCATCATGGAATTTTTTATATCACTCAAAGCTTGAGGGTGGCAAATTCCACATGTTTGATCAGCATCGTTCATATTTCCAGGTATTGAAAACATGCCACTATGCGAACTGTCTTTATGCGCCGATTCATTATTTCCTTTATGGCAAGCCACGCATCCAATTTCATTATGGTAAGGACTCATCCCTTTTAGGTTTCCATGGCAGTCGATGCAAGTTGAACTTGCCGAGGAAGTCGTTGCTACTATATTTTGAATAGTAGTTATTTGAGGAGCAAGGTTGTCAGCACTCTTTTTTAAAAAAGTAAAAGTCAAAAAGGTCACAAGCACAATTAAAATGCTAAGGAAATAATGACTTCTGTTTCTTTTATTCTTCAATTCGTTTTTTGCTACAAAAGAAAGGAAATGATTCTTTCGAAAAAAGGAAAATACGAATCTTTTGTATATATAGCCGCATCTATACATCTTTCTAATTTCGGTGACCGAAGTGTTGAATTAGATAAGTTTGATGTGGTTGGATTCTAAATTTGATATAGTTGGATTTTAAATGTCATTGAGTTGGATTCTTAATCCCTCAAAAATGAAAGAACAAGATGATAATTATCATGTAGTTGAACAGTTAATCCTGCGTACCTTTATTGCTGAAAAAACAAATAAAGTTCATCATCAGGTTAAGCAGTAACAAACCTCAGAATGAATAGTTAAAATTTAACTAAATAAGTGTATGCTATGAGCACGAACAGAAGGCAATTTATTAAGATATCTGCATTAGGAACTGGGGGAGTCGCAATGGCTGCTTCAGCTTACGGATTTGCAGGGTCTTTCCTTTCTGTTTTTGATTCTTCCGACGAGAAGAAATCAATAAACATGAAAAGATATCCAACATACTGCGAGGTATGTTTTTGGAAATGTGCAGCGTGGACCCACGTCAATGAAGCCGGTGAGATCGTTAAGATCATTGGAAATGATGATGACCCACATTGTAATGGAAGGCTATGTCCTCGGGGAACCGGTGGGATAGGAATGTATAATGACGAGGATAGGCTAAAAACTCCTTTAATAAGAGTTAAAGCTGAAGACGGTGGTGAAGACACATTCAGGGAAGCTTCCTGGGAGGAAGCACTTGACTTAGTGGCGGCAAAAATGAAAGACATTGGTGACTATTATGGTCCTGAAAGTTTTGCATTACTAAAACATGGTTCTTCAGGAAAACATTTTGAGCATTTATTTAAGTCTTATGGTTCAGATACTATTGGTGAACCAGCGTATGCGCAATGTAGAGGACCAAGAGAAGCTGCTTTTGCAACGACATTTGGTTCATGGGTAGGATCTCCGGAACCTACTGATATTCGTGATACAAAATGTTTAGTATTGATTGGATCTCACATTGGTGAGAACATGCACAATTCTCAAATTCAAGAAGTGTCTGATGCCATCGATAAAGACGTTACAATAATAACAGTCGATCCACGTGCTTCCACAGTAGCAAGTAAATCAAAATATTGGTTACCAATTAAACCGGCAACTGATATCGCGCTATTATTAGCATGGATGCATGTAATTATATATGACAAGCTTTATGATGAGGCCTATGTTAAGAAGTATACACATGGTTTTGAAGAGCTTAAAAAGCACGTAGCTAACTATACACCTGAATGGGCTTATGGTATTACAACTTTAGAACCTGCTCAGATAAGAAAAACAGCTGTAGAAATGGCAAATGCTGCACCAGCAGTAATAGTTCATCCAGGTCGTCACGTTACATGGTACGGTGATGATACCCAAAGAGAAAGAGCAATCGCTATTTTGAATGGTTTATTAGGAAGTTGGGGTAAAAGAGGTGGTTTCTACTTAAAAGAGAAAATAAAAGTACCGAAGTATCCGCATCCTCCTTATCCACATCCACAATGGAGTTGGGAAAACTTAGGAGAGAAATATCCACTGGCTCAAATGGGAGTGACCAATGAATTGGTAAACGCTTCTATTCCTGAGTTAGCAGGAGAACACGAAATAAAAGCTTGGTTTGTTAGTGGTACGAATGTAACGAAGAGTATTCCTAATAAGAAAGTATTAGAGAAAGCCATGGATGCAATTGAATTTATGGTCGTTTGTGATACCATGCCAATGGACGTTACAGGTTATGCAGATGTTGTGCTTCCTGAATGTACATATTTAGAAAGGTATGATGGAATTCGTTCTGCAACTAATCGTGAGCCTTCAATAGCTTTACGTATGCCTGCAGCACCGCCAAAATACGATTCTAAACCATCATGGTGGATGGCAAAAGAGATTGGTGAACGTTTAGGTCTTGGAGATTATTTTGACTTTGATAAATATGAAGATGTAATTGATTGGCAATTGCAAAAAATGGGAAGTTCATTAGAGGAAATGCAGAGAATTGGGGTTAAAAAATTCCCACGTACAAGTGGCCCAATGTATTTTGAAGATGGAGAGGATTTTGAATTTGCTACCAATACAGGGAAAATTGAATTATTCTCTACAGAATTAGATGAACTTGGTTTTGATCCGATGCCTGTTTATACACCACATCCTGAACCTGAAGAAGGATATTACAGATTAAATTATGGTCGTGCGCCAATGCATACATTTAGTAGAACGGCAAACAACCCTAATCTTAATGATCTGATGGATGAGAATGTTATTTGGATCAACCCTAAAGTTGCAAAAAACTGGAGCATAAAATCCGGACAAGAGATATACCTTAAAAATCAAGATGGAATAGTTTCTAGTTTTCCAATAAAAGTGAGAGTTACTGAACGAATTCGCTGGGACTCGGTTTATATGGTACATGGTTTCGGCCATAAGAATGAAAAGCTCAGTAGGGCCCATGGTCGCGGAGCTAACGATACAGAATTGATAAGCAATGTGAAAATTGATCCTCTAATGGGAGGAACAGGAATGCGAGGAAATTTTGTGACTTTTTTAACTGATAACCCAAATCTTGTTGAATCATGAGATATGCGATGGCTATAGACACCAATAAATGCGTCGGTTGTACCGATTGTGTAGTAGCGTGTCAAACGGAGAATAATGTTCCAATAGGGTATTGTAGAGACTGGATCACCGAAACGGTGGATGGAACTTACCCAAATATTGAAATTGAATTACGATCAGAGCGTTGCAATCATTGTGATAATGCGCCTTGTGTTAGATGTTGTCCAACCGGAGCAAGTCAAGTTGCCGATGGAGGTATCGTTATAACTGTAGAAGATGAATGTATCGGTTGTGGTGCATGTATAGAATCGTGTCCTTACGAAGCGAGATATACACACCCTGATGGATATGTTGATAAATGTACCTTCTGTTTACACAGAGTAAAAGAAGGAGAATTACCTGCTTGTGTCGCTGTTTGTCCTACAAAGTGTATGTACTTTGGAGATCTAGAAGATCCTAATAGCGATGTTTCGAAAGTTATGAAATTCAGGAAGTATAAAACACTTGCTCCTGAAGCAGGAACTGATCCTCATATTTTTTACTTAATCTAAGAAGCCATGAAAGAAGAATTAATTATAAGCGGTAGAAATTTGCCTCACATAGATCCACATTTGAATCTATGGCACTGGCAGATCTCATTGTATTTATTTTTAGGTGGATTGGCTGCAGGAATTTTGTTTTTTGCTGCAATTGTTACCCTTTTAGGAAAAGAAAAGGAATATGAAGGAGCAGTTAAATTTGCGACCTTGATTCCACCGATTGCCTTAGTAGTAGGATTATTTGTTTTAATAATAGATCTCTCGCATATGTGGTATGCATGGAGATTATATGTAACATTTAGAATCACTTCTCCAATGTCATGGGGAGCGTGGACCTTAATGCTTGTTACACCTTTGTCTTTCTTTTGGGTTATGTCCTATATGAAAGAGTATTTCCTTTATTGGAGATGGAAAGAAGGTTGGTTAGGTAAAATTGAAGGTATAGTAGATTGGTTAGCTAAAAATAGAAAGCTAATGGCATGGATCTTAGTTCCATCTACTATAATACTTGGTATTTATACCGGTATCCTTTTATCAGCATTTAATGCACGACCATTATGGAATAACTCTATTCTTGGAGTATTATTCCTTACTTCTGGTTTGTCAACAGGTGCTGCAACGATTATTTTATTTGGTCGTTCGCATAAGGAAAGAAAGTTATTTAGTCAGATTGATCTAATACTTATTGGAATCGAACTTTTCTTGATCACTCACATGATCATGGGAATGTTAGCGGGTTCTCAGGTCCAACTAGAAGCTTCTGAATTGCTTCTTGGAGGTCAATTTACTGTTACATTCTGGGTCTTTGTAGTGATGCTTGGATTGGTGTTTCCGGCCATACTGGAGATATTCGAACTAATCGGTTTTAGAGTCCCCGTTTATATACCAGCTTTGCTTGTTATAATGGGTGGGGTAGTCTTCCGATTTGTGATGATAGATGCAGGTCAGTTAACACGATTCTTATACTAAATTAAAACAATGATCACATGAAATTTTGGCAAAAAAACACACGACATACCTACTGGAATCCATATTTCGGTGGCTTTATGCTTGGTCTGTTATTGATTGCAACATTTTACATAACGGGTAGAGGGGTAGGAGCAACGGGAGCAAGTAAAAGTGCAGTGATTACAACTGTTGAAGCAGTAGCTCCAACATTTGCATCAGGATCAAGCTTTTATAAAAAATATTATGATGAAGAAAAGAACCCGATGAAAAACTGGTTGGTTTTTGAAACCATTGGAATTTTAGCGGGGGCATTTCTGTCTGGAGCTTTATCCGGCAGAGTTCGCTTTAGAATTCAGCATCCTCCAAAAATAACACCTAAGAAGCGATTAATTATTGCTGCTCTTGGTGGGATATTATTTGGAATAGGATCGCAGATCGCAAGAGGTTGTACAAGTGGTGCAGCATTGAGTGGATCTTCCATGCTGAGTTTAGGAGGATTTATTACGATGTTCTCAATATTTGGAACAGCCTACCTTTTTGCGTATTTCTTTAGAAAATTATGGATTTAACAATTGTGAATTATGTATACAGGACCATTAACATATTTTGATATAATTTCCACTGAGTGGAATTATGTTATCGCTGTTTTAATCGGTATTGCGTTCGGTTATATTATGGAAGCATCAGGATTCTCCTCTTCGAGAAAATTGGTAGGTGTTTTTTATGGATATGACTTCGCTGTGATACGCGTATTCTTTACAGCATCGATCGTCTCAATAATCGGACTACTCTATATGTCATATTTTGGCTGGATAGATTACTCTGTCTTATATGTTCATCCTACATTTTTATATTCTGCGCTTTTTGGAGGTATAGTAATGGGCTTAGGATTTATAATAGGAGGGTTTTGCCCTGGAACAAGTATTTGTGCGGTGGCTATTGGAAAAATAGACGGTTGGGTATTTACTATCGGCCTCTTTGTAGGGATTTTCATATTCTCTTACATCTTTCCTTATGTAGGTGAGATTTTCTATGGAGGAGATATGGGGCATATCCAGATTTCAGAATATTTTGGAATATCCAATGAGTTGTTTGCACTTATTTTTACAGTCTTGGCTGTGATCGTATTCTATATTACTACGCTCATTCGACGAAGAGTAAAACATGTCAGATACTAATTTAAAAAGATAATAATGAGTAAAAGATATATATTATTAGCGATCTTACTTCTCGGCTCGGCATTTGGGTTACTCATGTTCCCAGAGACAAAGAGCGATGCGAAAGTAAGTCCAACAGATCTCTTAATGGAGATTAATGATCCAGCTCGTTTTCTGGAAACAGATCACATTGCTCAGCGATTGATCGAAGGTGATCCAGGATTATTTCTGATCGATGTTAGAAGTTTATATGAATATGAAGAATATTCAATTCCCGGATCTGTAAATATTCCACAAGAAGAATTATTGCTAGATCAATGGAAGGATTATATTGATCAGGAAGACATGGATATTGTTTTTTATTCCAATGGAGATGTCTACGCAGATCAGGCATGGATGCTTACCACCCAATCGGGGAGTAAAAATCTATATGTGATGAAAGGTGGTTTGAATGAATGGTTTAGAACCATCATGAAACCTGAAAAGCCTGGCGAAATGGATCCAACAGAAGTGTATGATCTGTATAGTTTTAGGAAAGGAGCATCAATATTTTTTGGAGGAAGTGCACAAGAAGTTCCTGCATTAAATGATGATAATGCACCAAAAAAGAAAAAAGTAGTGGTTAAGAAAAAGAAAAAGAAAGCAGCCGAAGGTGGTTGTTAGTATTTTAATTTTAAAATATTAAATAGTTCATTATGAAGGAATTATTAAAAACAAAAAGAATTACAATTGCAACATTATCATTTGTTATTGTATTGATAATAGGTGTGGCTACCATGAAAAAGCCTGTATATGAATTTAAGATCAATCCGCAAGATCTTTCGGAACAGTTGTTTTCTATTTATCAGGTAACTCCTGATGAAGCAATGGAATGGATGTTTGATTCCACTATGGCTGTGTTCGTTGATATTCGGGGAATCTACGATTTTGAACGTGGACACTTGGAAAATGCAATCAATATTCCTATTCCTAAACTACTGGATAAAGAGAATAAGAAAATGTATGATATGTGGTTAAGCGATTCGTTGACTGTTGTGATATATGGTAACGATGAGCTACAATCAAATTCTGCATGGATGCTGATGTATCAATTGGGATATACCAATATGCGGATGTTGCAAGGCGGGAATAATTATATAGATAAACTATATAATGATGAGTTGGGTGAAAACGAAAGTTTCAATGTGGAGGACCCTGCTTACGATTATGCCGGGATTATTGAAGATGTAAAATTGAATAATGATCTTCCTCAACAAAAGGAAGAACCAAAGAAAAAAGTTATCGTTCGCCAAAAGAAAAAGAAAGCAGCTGAAGGCGGATGCTAGTTTAAATATATTCACTAGACTAATTGTATTGGGATTTAAATTAAATCTAGTGGAGATTAAAGTATAAGTTGAGTTCTCATGACTGCTTATATATTTGTTTTTTCGTTATAAAACCGCTCCAGGAGACAGGGGGCGGTTTTTTTATAAATCACGTGTAGTAGTGTAAATTCATCACGGATAACGCAGATTAGCACAGATTGTTTACACTTTTCTTTACTATATTAATCTGTGAATACCTGTGTAAGCTGTGGTTTAGTAAATAGTTAAAGTGGTCATTTGTAATTTAATTTCATCCTTAGACAAGCGCACAGCCAACCCACAATTTGTGCTTTGAACTTTGGATTTTGAGTTTAAAGCAACTTTTGACTTAGAACTTTTGATTTAACACTTATCCTATATAATCATTTACTATATTTAGCGGCAAAACACGCCTAATGCATTTCGAACTCACCAAAGAAATATTGGATGATATTCGCGAATATATCTCAACAGGATATGATTCGAAGCTTGAGGCGTTTTTAATTGACCTTCATCCAGCAGATATCGAAGAATTACTCGACTCTGTGAAGATGAGTGAAGCAATCTATCTCTACAAATTACTTGATGAGCAAAA
This sequence comes from Flavobacteriales bacterium, assembly GCA_030591505.1. Classification (GTDB taxonomy): domain Bacteria; phylum Bacteroidota; class Bacteroidia; order Flavobacteriales_D; family JAHECK01; genus JAHECK01. The sequence continues at coordinate 9,923 of JAUVAY010000108.1, forward strand.
ACAGGCCGATGTGCTTGTTGAATTGGAGGATGATGTAAGAGAAAAATTACTGGAGTCGATGACTTCAAAGGAGATTGCCGAGATCGTTGATGAAAAGATCGATTCTGATGATGCTACCGACTTAATATCTGACCTTCCCGTTGATAAAAAATCGGAAGTGATCTCTTACCTGAAAGATGAAGAACAGATAAGTGATATTGTTGATCTATTAGCTTACCCCGAAGATACTGCTGGGGGTATAATGGCTAAAGAGTTGATAAAGGTGAATAAGAACTGGACAATTACAACCACCTATCGGGAGATACGAAGACAAGCACTTAATATTGAGGAAGTTTATTCGGTCTATGTAGTGGATGATAAAGA
>JAUVAY010000171.1 GCA_030591505.1 Flavobacteriales bacterium
ATGGCTGGACCGAAAAAGGCATAAGCCAACAGTAAGCGCATCGCAAAAAGTGGAAGGTCTCCCAGTTTGCTAGTAAGATTCACATAATTGTTTAATAATTTCATAATATTTTGGTTTTGATTGAGTCAAATGTAGCTTGAGAGTCGAATTTGAAATGTCGGATAGCCTACAAATAAGAAAAAGGGCCGAAGCCCTTTTAGTTAATTACACCCCGATAGCAATCGGGGACGAATGATCAATTATTCTTTTCTTTTAAATCATTCCTCCTATTCTTCCCATTCCTTTTTTTTCTCACCCTAAGAAAGAAGAGAGCATCCAAACGGTTTTTTCTGTTTGAGAAATATAGTCACTGATCAAGGTCAGTGTCCCCTCATCACCTGCATCTGAAGCCAATTCCATCACTTCTCTTTCTAATAAAAGGATTTGCTGAAAATTTTCTAATGTAATCTCAATTCCTTTTTTACCGTTGCTGACATTGTTTGCGGCTTTAATTTCTGATGTGTTTAAGTACGCTGCAAAGCTATGCAGTGGTACTCCTTCTAAGGTGAGTATTCTTTCAGCAATTTCATCTATTTTGATCTGTGCATCATTGTACAATTCTTCAAACTTTAAATGAAGTTCAAAAAAATCTCTTCCTTTTAAATTCCAGTGAAAACCACGTAAATTCTGATAGAATAATTGGTAATCTGAAAGCAAAACATTCAATTTAGTGCTGAGTTGATCAGCTTTGATTTTTTCTAATCCTATTTTTATCATCATACTATTTTTTTATTCTGTAAAATTCGACAATATATATACATAAGTCAAATCAATAATTATTATATTCGTATAAATTATATTTATAATGACACTTGTACAATTAGAATATCTACTTGCTATTTATCGCTACAAAAGTTTTTCCAAGGCAGCTGAGAAGAGTTTTGTCACTCAGCCTACATTGAGTATGCAAATTCAAAACCTGGAAAGAGAATTAGAGGTTGTGTTACTTGATAGGTCAAAAAAGCCGATTCAACCTACTGATATCGGATTAAAGATCATTCACCAGGCAGAGAAGATTATTCTGGAAACAGATCGCTTGAAGGAGATTCAGAAAGAATCTATTGGAGACATTAGTGGTGAGTTGAGAATGGGAATTATTCCAACTATCAGTCCCTACCTTTTACCATTATTCGTAACTAATTTCACAAAGAAATACCCCAGTGTTCATCTTCGTACAGAAGAGATGGTAACAGCTAGAATAATAGAAGCTTTAAAGAATGACGAATTGGATATCGGCATTGTAGCCACACCTTTGAATGAAAAAGGGATACTTGAAATTCCGGTATATGAAGAGGCAATGCTTTTATATACATCGTCTGATAGCAGGCTTTATTCTAAAAAGAAAGTGGAGGTGAATGATTTAGATCTGGATGAGCTTTGGTTATTAAATCAAGGACATTGTTTTCGTAGTCAGATCTTACAAGTATGTAAGGCTTATGCTGATAGAAAAAGTGAGAGTTCGTTTACTTTTGAAAGTGGCTCCATCGATACCTTGGTTAAAATGGTAGATGTACATGGAGGAATGACACTTGTGCCGGAGCTAATTCTACCTTATTTGCATAAAGAGCAACTAAAGAATATTCGTTGGTTTAAGAATTCTGTACCAGCACGACAAATAAGTATAATAACAAGAAGAGTTCATTTAAAGAGCAGGCAAATTGATGTTCTTAGAAGCGAATTGATAAAAGGAGTAAAGCCGCTTCTCAAACAAGAGAATGATTTAAATTTAATCCCTGTTCAGTAAATTACTACTTAATATAATCTCGTAAATATTCGAAATGTGGGGTTAAATTCCCATTAAGGTCTGTTTCTGAGCCACGTTCAATAATTCCATCGGGATCATTTTCCATAAGTGCAGGCAGGATATGTTCCAGGAATGAATTTCCAAAACTTAAAGAAGCATCTTTAGGGAGCTCACAAGGAAGGTTGTCAACTGCCATAACACCAATAGAATTCTCATCTTTAAAATCAGATTCTTTTTCTGAAACCGGATCATATCCATAAAAAGGATCGGCTACAGTACTTGGTCGAATAGTTGATGCTATTGGGCCATCTATATCGCAAGAAATATCTGCGATCATTTTAATTTTAAACTCTTTATCTTTTGCATCTTCTCTGCTAAAAAGAAAAGGACCTCGAGGATCCCAGTAATGTCCTGCAATATATAAGTCTGTTTGCTTAGCGTATTTCATGAATTCAGACTGATAGCCAGAAGGATCGGCATAAAACTCATCATGATCAAACTTTCCATCCGAAATTCTTGAACAATAATGGTCAACGCTTAATTGCGTATAAACAGTTTCAGTATATTCATTTTCAAGAAATTCAGTATCCGTAACTCTTCTGATATTAGCCGTTTCTAAAACCTCTACAGCACCTCCGGCTACACGTCCATGTCCTGTAATTAATATTTTTCTGGGTTTTTTAAAATCAAGTTTTTTTAATTGTCCTACCATTTCCTGCATATCATAGCATTCGTGAGCTGGAGTAAGCGAAAAAGGGCCATATTTTTCTCCCCAAGCTCTAAGTCCGTTATAAGCACCCACAATACCTGCATAACGGCCAAATGCAATCACACGTTTTCCATCTTTTTTTAGAATCTCATAATCAATTAATTGTATCTTCTTTTTAAGAATAGCACGTAATAGACCTTTATTATAGGGCTGTAATTTATAAGTATGTGAGAAAAAAAGGAATTTTTTATTGGGAATAAGGTCTTCTATATTTACTTCCTTCACACCAAGAATAATGTCACAGTCTGTTAAATCAGTCTGCAGGGGAATACCTAAATCTTCGTATTCACTATCCTTGAATGTTCTTATTTCAGAAGGTTGAACAACAAGTTGCAGGTTGAGGTAAGTATTAATAGCCGATTTGCATTGTTCGGGAGTTAAAACCACTCTTTCATCTGGTGGGATTTTCCCCTCTCGAATAATACCGATCTTCATAGATAAAATTTTTACAAAAATAACAACTTGTTGGAACTAAATAACAATTGTGATTAAGAATGTTATTTACTAAATGTATAAAAGTTACTTAATAAAGACAATATTAAGCTTGCTTCCTTTATTCTAAATAATAATAAAAGTAGTTAAATAGACTATTCTTCTTGACTTAGGAGCTCTCTTTTGCTTATATTTGCACGCTTTTTAAGCTTTGGGGCCGACTGGTTTTGACAGCGGGTTCGAGGGTTTTGTAAGCAGGTCGGGTGATGAAATAACATCCGTGATCAATTATTTCAACTTTTTATTTGGCGAAAATAACTACGCTCTTGCAGCTTAATCGACCAAGTCGATTTGCTTAATCCCCCGCTAGGCGGTGGGACAGGATGTCTTCGAATCAACTTCTCCTAACAGTTAGTTCAATGAAGGCACAATCGAGTTTAGGATAGGAAAGGTAATGTCTCGTACCTAACCGAAATTAAGAGAATAAGCTAGGTAGTCGGTAGCTCTAAGTCAGCTCCTGGTCGAAAATCAAGTTAGAACTAAGCCTGTAGAAAGCATCATGTTCGCCTGTTTGGACGAGGGTTCGAATCCCTCCGGCTCCACAATTTACAATGGCCACTTTTTTGTGGCCATTGTAAATTGTAGGAAACGTGGATGAGAACCCGGAAAGGGTTCGACACGAGAATTCTGAGGCACGAAGAATTCGAACTGGTGAGGGCCTGTGTGCATGTAATTGTGAACGAACAATCCCTCATAATTATTCTAAAAAAGAATCATTACTAAATAACCTGACACAAAAAGTGTAACACATAATGTATGATGCAAATTGTACGATAAGTATCTAATGAGGTGGATTCAACAAAAGTAAACAAGCGATAATTTTTACTTTAATCTTTCCTTACTAAAATCCAACTTGTGTGTAAAGAAGATCTGTAAACGATTAAAATTCCCTACTTCTTTTGAAACCAGCATATACCCCAATTGGAAGTTTACGGATTTAGTGAAATGATAACCTACAGCAAAGTAGAGCCTGTTTTGGTCAAAAGACCACTCCGGTTGATTATTGATGAAGAATTCATTATTTGTATTAATAAAGAGAGTTCCCTTATCAAAATTCTTACTGTTAATAGGAATGGTTACCTGTAGTCGATAACGCATTCTATTCCCACCATATGAATTAATATTTCTAAACTCATATCGATAACGATGCTGAACTTTTACTCTCCCGATATTTTGACTCAATATAGCCATTAAGTCTATTCTGAATTCTTCCCTTAAAGTTTGTTCAGTATAATCTTCACCGTAAGAATAATGCTGGTGATATTCCGCTGAAACACCAAACTGAAGTTCTTTTATCACATTATAAGTGATATAAGGTCGAATGAAAAAAGCTTCCGGATTCGCAAATACTTCATTATTTCTCCATTGTGTTTCGAAGAAAATCTCAACTTTTGGGTTGAATTTAAAGAAGCCATTATAAATATACCATGCACCCAGGTCGTTGTCTTGCGCTTTAACAGGGCTTAAACCAATTAACAGACTTGCGATTACTATTAAAAGCGAATTTAACCTCATGTTTCCTTAATATTAATCGTTATAATTGAGTTACTCTGCAACAAACTTACTATCACTCGGATACTGATATACCTGAAGATCAAACTCAGGAATCACTGCTAAAACATGGTCGAAAATATCTGATTGTATTCCTTCATATTCAACCCATTCTGTTGTAGTGGCAAAAACATAGATCTGTATTGGAAGCCCCTTCTCATTAGAATCAAGTTGACGAACCATAAATGTCATATCTTTATTAATATCATTTCTGTTCGATAAATAAGCTTCTAAATATGCTCTGAAAACACCAATATTTGTTTGTCTTCGCCCATTGACCAATATATTAGGATCGACACTGTGTTTGCTATTGTATTGTTGGATCTTTTCTTCTGTAGATTGAATATACTTATCTAAAACTTGAATCTTATTAAATCGCTCCAACATTTCTTTCGTACAAAAACGAATACTTTTCATATCGATATTTATCGACCTTTTTATTCTTCGGCCACCAGACTCTTCCATCCCCTTCCAGTTTTGAAAAGAATCGGTAATCAAACTGTAAGTGGGAATAGTAACAATCGTTTTGTCCCAGTTCTGGACCTTTACCGTGGTTAGATTAATTTCCATTACAGTACCGTCAGCTCCAAATTTCGGCATACTGATCCAATCACCGATAGAAAGCATCTTATTAAAGATAAGCTGCATTCCACCTACAAAACCTAAAATGGGGTCTTTAAAAACGAGCATCAATACAGCAGAGATCGTCCCTAAACTGAGAACCAATGTTCCTAAGTTTTTATCAAAAACAACAG
>JAUVAY010000176.1 GCA_030591505.1 Flavobacteriales bacterium
ATCGATCTTTGCATGCGTATCTTGTTTAACTCCAATAAGAACTCGTGCATCAGATAAGAAGATATTCTTAAGTTTCATATGACCACCCTCCAGTGATATTCCAAGATCCTTCACTTTGTAAACAAGTAAATTGCTCACTTCCATATCATTTTTTCCATGATCAAGTCCATCATCTTTTGCAAAGCCTAAAAGCAAATGGTTTAAACGAGGAGGAGTGGCAGGGTAATTCGGATGACGACCATAAATATATAGCGCATCATTATCATCATCTTCACCATCAAAAGCATCAGGTATATTCATACAAATTATAGAGTCTATTTCCACCTTCGACCAGTTGATCTCTGGTCCGGTATCGCAGTCGGCAAAAAGAGATTTACGGATGCTAACTGTTGATCCATTAATATAAAGAGCCTTACCCAAACAATTAATAATATATAGGTTGGAAGCTGTAAATTGGCCATTTTCAATCATGTAAATCGCCGGTTGACTATAAGAATGACGAACTTTAATGCTATCGTTTCCGCCTGCATTATTTAGTATTAAATTATTGAGTTCAATCCTTCCACCAAAAGATCTGATTCCACCCCAATTAGTTGAAAACGATGTGATTAATACCGGATTATCATTAGTTCCTTTCACTTTAATCGATCCGAAATTGATAATATCTATGGCGTCATCAATATATAGCTGACTTCCTTCTTCAAAAATAAAGGAGGCCAGTGAATCGATATACAAAGGGTGGTCAAGATGATAAAGCGTGTTCTTTTTAAGAATTAAAGATTCGTGTATGCTGTCTTGACTGATAAGAAGGACTTTATCAATATCAATTTGCTGTTCCTTAGCTAAAGAGTTGGTGAAATAGGCAATTCTAAAGCGGAAATTTTCATTATAGTTATTCTTATTAAATTGAAAAGAAACACTTTGTTCTAAAGGGTTTCCAATCAGATTTTGAGCAAGTATAGGCACAGTATGCCCTTTTAGTGCTTGTTTAGGATGATAGAATTGAAGATCGCTTTGCTTTTCTGTATTACAAGAGAGCAAAAACAAAAGAGCTAAAAAAAGCCAGCTATTTTTAAGGAATAACAAAGTAGTTTCTAATATCGTGACCATAGGTCTTATAATGAGTATTATTCGCTTCTACAAAGAAATAATATTTTCCCGAAGATAAATTTTCAATTTTAGCTTCAGTAGAATTAAGGTTTTCTACTCTCCTTACTGAATCATCATTAAAACTGCCATTTTTCGCATAATGAAGCGTATAAGAAATAGGAAGATCATTTGGATCTATTGCCCTTTCCCAGCTTATTAACACTTCATTCCCATCAATTATCACCTCTTTACTGACCATAAAATTGATTGGTTTATTATCTATCTGAGTTAACAGTGAAGCAGGTCTATTTTCTACATAGCGAAGTAATTCATCAAGATTTTTTCTCCATTTTTTTTCTGATGAGATTTTATTTGTCGTGTCATTTAAAACATAAGAGCCTATTTGATTAATTAGTTTATCCACTTCCACATTATAGATCTCTTTGGTAAAATTAGGCTGTAATTCTGCAATTCTTTTCCTAATTGTTTTTAATGTTTCCCGATTGGCCAACGATTTCTCAATCAAGGTATTCGTATTCATTCCGGCGTTTTTCCCCTCGGCCCATGCAGTACGCTGATAATTATAATCAATATGGTCAGGGTTAAATGTTTTGTCCATATCCCAGGGCAACATACGCCACTTATCTTTAGCTAAGTCGTGGTACATATAATAATTATGATAGTAAGTGCTTGAATTCGAAATGAGCATGTTGAGTGCAATAATGTTGATCAACTCATCATAGAAAAAGTTCTCTTGTAGAAATTGCTCAAAATCAACAACTGAAACTTCATTTAGTTCATCAATTAAATCTTTAAGATCATCATTATCCTCGTCTTTTTCGTTTGCTTTTTTCTCCCAGCGACTATCAACTTCATTCCTATTAACTAAACAGGAATAGTCTTTTGAAGCTTTATACATGTTGTCCTTATTGGATAAATTCCTGCTTTTTAAAAATTTAGAATCCATGTTCTCTACTCGTAGGTAGAGTCCAAAATACTCCCCGTTAATGTATAAAGGCACATAGCCCGAACGAAAACAAAGCTGTCCGTTATCATTCATAGTTTTTGATGCTAAATATTGATGCATCATTGTTTTATCGCCATGATCAGCATTAAGATTGATTTTCTTAGCCCCATCACTTAGTTTAGATCCTTTAGCTAGTTTTAGTTTAAGCGATTTTTTATCCAGTTCTCGGGAGCTATCTCCACGAATTCTCATTTTAACTCCTTCAAAGGTCTCTTCTCCAATTTTTAAACTAAGGCCTATGTAAATATTTTCCTCATAATGCTCATAGATATAGTCTAAACTATCTTTATCTACAGTAAGGTAATATTCAGTAAGCGGGTATTGATTTAAAGAATACTCTATCTTTTTAACCTTTTTCTTCTTTTTTTTAGTGGAACACGAGTTGAACACCAATGCAAAAGATATAAGCGAAGCGATTATCAAAAGGAATGCTATTTTTGGACTAGCAATTGAAGAAAAAAAACGATTGGAATCAGTTAGCATAGAATCGGTTGTATGAAGGATGCCAAATTAGTAAAATCATTACGAATACTACTTCACCTGAGCGTTATTATAGTGATAATTCTTAGTCAGATGAATTGTACTAATGAAAATGGGGTAGAAAGTATTACTTCATTAAAGAGCAAAGGCTTTATCGACTTGGATATGGATAATATTGTATCGAAAATTGAAGACTCCATATCGATACAGTTAAATGCAAAGAAGTTGGTAGACAATTTTGAATGCGAAGAATTTAATGCCAGTCCGAGTATAAGTTATATTACTACAACACTTCTTCCCAATAATGATGGTGGTCTTTATCAGGCTAATTGGCAAGCGCCTGAAGAGATCAAGAATAGCATAAACTATTTTTATATCGAAACATTGTTTGAAAAAGACTCCTTTTTTCTACCCGCGATCAGCGATTTTTCATCCATGTCGAATGGCCATCCTGTACTATTTATTTATATTGATGAATCTGATTATTTCTCAGATAGTACAGGAATTTATGTGCCGGGTATTCGTTCTGACACAAATAATATCAAGAAAGGGGGAAACTATGCTATGCATGGAAAAGAGTGGGAACGAAAGGTGTATTATCAATTTTTTAGTCCCGAAGGAGAAGTAAAAGATCAAGGGTGGGCTGGAAGTCGAATTCATGGAAATTTATCTCGAGCAGCTCCACAAAAATCTCTTCGTTTATACAGTCGGGAAGAATATGGAAAAGATCATTTTATTTCCCCTTTTAACGATAGCATTCCTCTTTCTCGCTTCATTCTTAGAACACCTTTTGCCAGTAATAGGGAGTTGATATATAAGGATGCTATGATAAGTGAGATAGCACTTAATATGGGCATGGATGCGATGAGGTCAACTCCTGTATCTGTTTATTTAAACGGTGAGTATTGGGGTTATTTTAATTATAGAGATAGAATTGATGATCATTATTTTTCAATGATCCATAAGGTAGATACCCTTGACCTAGTGGATATGTGGGCCAGAGCAAAGTATGGAAGTCCTGAGGAGTATAAAAAAGTCTTTAAGTGGCTTATTAAAAATGACTTAAGAATAAGTGAAAATTACGATTCGCTACTCACTACGATCGACATTGAGAATTATACTAAGTATTTATTGATTGAATTATTCTTTGCCAATAAGGACTGGCCTCATAATAATGTTAAGTTTTGGCGTTCAACACAACTGGATAACAAATGGCGATGGGTTATCTATGACTTGGATGCGAGTGCTTCGTTTAGGCCAGATATGGCTGAATTTATAGAAAAACACAATGAGAAAAGAAAGAATAGCTGGTCCACTTCTATGATGATCAGTATGCTTGCAAATGATCAGTTTTATGAGCGTCTGATCAATGAATACCTGAAGTTAAAAGAGGCGGAATTCAACGTGGATTTTTTAAAACATAAAGCTGATAGTCTATATAATTTATACGAGCCTTTAATGCCTGCACAAATTGATCGTTGGCATTTCCCCTCCTCGCTTGAGCATTTTGAAAAAGTTCATGATGATTTTTTCAACTTTTTAGAATACCGAGACAGTATTTTTGTTGATGAGATGGCGCGATTGCATAATTATGCGATAAAGTACCAAGATGAGAAATTCGGAGTGTTATCAAGATAAGCTCTGTGTTTCTCTGTATTCTCCGCGGAACTCTGTGATATAGTTTATTAAAAAAAAAATATCACAGAGATACGCAAAGAATTTATAGAGTTTCACTAAGAATAAGTACTAAAATGGGTAAGAGTTCCTTTCTATAATGTTTTGAGCAATGATTTGACGTTGCTCTTTTACATTTAAAGGAGCCATCTTTGTAAAGCGTTTCATCCCCATCAACATCATGGTTAATTCATCTCCTTCGGCAAAAGAAGAGAGTGCATCTTTACCTGCTTTGTTAATTCGGTCCGAAGCATCATAAATAAAGGTCTTAACCAGGGCAATTTCTTCTTTAAGATCTTTCTCATCCTTCATTCCTAATAATTTTTCAACACGGAGAAGAACTGATTCAGCTTGATAAGTATCAATTGCCATGTCTGCAATATTGGTAAGGATCTCTTCTTCCTTCGAAAGCGTATTCATTAGTTTTTGAACCGCAGAACCCGTTACCATTAAAACCGATTTTTTGAAATTTTTCACCGCTTTTTTCTCTTCTGCAAATATCGAATCATCTTCTTCTCCAAAGTCAGGAATAGACATAAGTTCATTTGCTACTGCCATTGCCGG
>JAUVAY010000140.1 GCA_030591505.1 Flavobacteriales bacterium
AGAACACGACCCAATAGTTTTGAAGGTGTAGGAGCAGAAGGCTTACAATGGCTTGTTGATGCTGGGAAAGAATCAGGTTTGCCCGTTATAACAGAAGTAGCTAAACCAGCACATGTTGAAGCGGCGTTAAAAGCAGGAGTGGATATGATGTGGATCGGAGCAAGAACCACAGTAAATCCGTTTTCAGTCCAGGAGATAGCTGATTCATTAGTAGGTGTCGACATCCCTATTTGGGTAAAAAACCCTATTCACCTCGACTTACAGTTATGGATAGGTGCCTTAGAGCGATTGTCGAATGCAGGAATAAAACAATTAGGAGCTATTCATCGTGGGTTTTCGATTGGAAATGGCTCAAGGTATCGAAATACGCCACTTTGGGAAGTGCCAATTGAACTAAAAAGAATGTTTCCTGACCTTCCAATTATTAGCGACCCTAGTCATATTGGAGGGAGAAGAAATGTAATTCAGCTTTTATCACAACGTGCCTTAGATCTTGATATGGATGGATTGATGATAGAGGTTCACCCTGATCCGGATAAGGCCTTAAGTGATGCACAACAACAAATTACACCGAATGAGTTAGGTTCTATTTTGGATGCGCTTATACTGAAAAGAGATTCGTCTTCAGATGCTGGCTTTTTACATGTTCTTTCCCAATTGAGAAATGAGATTGATGAATTAGATGAAGAATTGCTGCACTTATTAAAGAAAAGGCTTTCGATCGTTGATAAGATAGGTGTCTTCAAACAAGAGAATGATGTTACTATTTTTCAATTAGAGCGGTGGATTGATATTGTAGAGTCGAGAAGTGTTTATGCCAATAAGTTGGGTATGAGTGAGTCATTTGTTGTCGATGTTCTTAAAACCATCCACAAAGAGTCTATTCGTTTGCAAAGCGATCATCAAGTAAAAGGAAAGTCAAAGGCTTAACATTAGTGACATTACATTTCCTTTTTTATTTAATGTCATCAGATAATAGAAATCCTTAATTTTGTCGGAAGTAATTTGAATATAAATTAATTAAATGAAATCAATTTTATCAACACTACTTATTTTTCTTTTTATAGCTTCTTGTAATAGAGCTGATTATGTAAATGAGCTAATCATTACTTCTGATTTGGAGGAAGTAGTTGACAATAAATTCAAAACAAGTGATTTTGTTGGCCTGAGTGGAGCTAAATATAAGAGCGACCAAGTAGCAAAAAGTGGAAAGTATTCACTTCGCTTGGTAAAAAAGGATCAAAAAGCCTTAAAGGGATCTATTGATAATATTAAAATTGGAGATGAAATTCATTTGCAGGTTTGGAGAACCGGAAAAGGCAAGAAGAATGGTCAACTAGTTCTCGTTGTAGGGCACTTATTGTATTTTAAAGAAAGCACAGCAATTAAAAAAGAAGGTGAATGGGAACTACTTGAATTCAAAATGACAATACCTATGGAGTTCAAAGGACATAAGATGAGGTGGTATGTTAATAATATGGCTGATGATGAGGTTTTCTTTGATGATTTTTATTTGCGACTTAAGCGAAATAAAGGGTTAGTTATTAAAGAGCATCCTAAACTTTCTAAGGTTAATTTGAAAATCAGTGATAAAGGCTTACAAAAAATTGAAGATAAACGTCTTTTTGCCATTGAAAAAGGAGTGCTTATTTCGGAGTCGGAGGATTGGGTTAAATCGAGTATAAAGTGGGACGGTGAAAAAAGGAAGGGAAAAATACGTTTAAAAGGAGATTGGACAGATCATCTATATGGTCAAAAAGTTTCTTTTCGAGTAAATATTTCTAAGAAAAAAACACTTAATGGATTTTCTAAGTTCAGCATTCAAAATCCGGTAAGTCGTTATTATCTAGATGAGTGGTTTATTCATAATATTCTTATAAAGGAGGGGGTTTTAACAACGAGATATGACTTTGTAGATCTGTATATCAATGATGAGAGCAAGGGTTTGTACGCTGTTGAAGAACATTTTACTTCGGAGTTACTAGCCTCACAAGGAAGAGAAGAAAGTGCAATTTTTAAGTTTAGTGAGGATGACTTTTGGTTATCCCGATTTAGAAATAATAAAAAAGATATTAAGGGAATACCCTGGTATTCCAGTTCAATGATCGAAGCGTTTACTCAAAAAAGATTAATTGAAGATGAAGATCTTCGTAAAAACTTTTTCCGTGGTAGAGAATTAATGTTCCAATTCCAATTTAAGTCTGCAGAAGCGTCGTCAATTGTTGATACAAAAAAAATGGCCGCATATATTGCACTGATGGATTTGAGCAGTGGTTATCATGCAATGATATGGCATAATCAGCGATTTTACTATAACCGGGACAGGGATATTTTAGAACCTTTAGTTTATGATATTTTTCAAGAGAGTACCCACCTTACTAAATCAGATATAGATTTTTTAGGAAAGGTTTATGTAGAAAAACCAAAATCGTATATAGTCAATGGAATTGATTTCCTTTTCCAGGATATTGATTTTGTTGAATGGTACATTCATTATCTTGAGAAATTTTCTGAAGAAGGTTATTTTGAGAATGCGAAAGATGAATACAAAAAGAAACTTTCTAGGTATGAGAAAGAGATTCAAAGTGAGTACGACTTTTATTCCTTTAATATTGAGCTCTTTCAGGAAAGAGCAGAAGTAATAAGAGAAGGGCTTCCTTCTTTCAGAGAGGCTATTGTTACTAAGTTGTCAGATGAATTATCTCCTTCTTATGGTCAACTGAATTTTGATCCTGAACACCCACCTATTGAAAATGTTTCATTGCATGCTTATATGGATTTTCAAGAAGGGAAGACGAATTTACAAGTCCAAAATTTTTATTATTCGGAACTTGAAGTTGCAGGGTATATAATGGATAAGAAGAATTATCTATTAGAAAGTAAGGTAACGTTACCTGCCTTTCGAATTAAAAAAACTCCTGAAACAGTGCTTATCAAAGTGGATGGGATTCCTTCGGCGGTTTTATTCACTACACCAAAAAGTGATAGCTTGTATAGTCAAGAAGTAATACGTTATCGAGCGCCAATTATAGATTAGTATGGAAAAGGCCAATATCAACCGAGAGTATGTAAATAAAAAATCGGCCTCAATTAATGAGGATGATATTAAAAAGGCAGCTGAGAATGCTGATCGCGTAAAAGAAAAGGCCTTAAATTCTGCTAGTTTAAAAAAATTTATTGGTGACCTTTCGATATTAGCTTCATTGGTAAAAGATTACTGGAGTGGTTCATACCGAACAATTCCTTACAAGGCGATCGGAGTTATTGTTTTTACCTTATTATATGTACTTAATATAGCTGATATTATTCCCGATGTTATTCCTGGGGCAGGCCTGTTAGATGATGCCTCTGTTATAGCTTTTTGTTTGAAAATAGTTGGTTCAGAGTTGGATAAATATAAGTTGTGGAAGAATAGCATTGAGCCTGAAAAGCAGTAATCACAGTTTTGGGAAAGAATTATAGTATCACCCCTTCAGGGTTTATTTACATGTTTTCATTTGTTTGTTACAGTCCTGTCATCCCTTCGGGATTTGGATTATTATATATAAGCCTGAGGTTGTAATAATATTAAATTGAATAATAGTATCACCCCTTCAGGGTTTATTTACATGTTTGCATTTGTTTGTTACAGTCCTGTCATCCCTTCGGGATTTGGATTATTATATATAAGCCTAAGGTTGTAATAATATTAAATTGAATAGAATTATAGTATCACCCCTTCAGGGTTTATTTACATGTTTTCATTTGTTACAGTCTTGTCATCCCTACGGGATTTGGGTTTTTAGAAATAAGCCTGAAAGGCTGTAATTATTGTAACAAGTAGGAGTGTATTGAGAGTACAAATCCTGAAAGGGTGAAATTTTATCAATTGATCCATTGAAACAGGTATTTCTCATCATATTCTATTTCGAACTCATGTAGTAATTCAGTGTATTCCTCTTTAAAGGTTTTTTTAGTATGATGTTCTTCTTGATTTAATATGTATTGATATACACGGTGAATATGTGATCGTGAATAAGAAAACACTCCAAACCCCTCTTGCCACGAGAATTTCCCTTTTATGAAATTATTCTTATTTATAAAATTTGATGAATTATTTTTTATATCTCTGACGAGGTTTGAAACAGACATCGAAGGCCTTAACCCAATGAATAAATGGACATGATCAGTAACTCCATTCACGATAATAGATTTTTGATTTTTTTCCTTGATTATACCTGACATGTATTTAAAGACTTCATTTCTCCATGGTTTTTGTAATAAATTCTGTCTTCCACGAACACTGAATACAACTTGAATATAAATTTGTGAAAATGTTCCAGCCATCTTATTTTAATAGATAGTTAAAACTAGCTTTTTCATATATGTAATAATTACGGTAAATACCGTATAATTATTTTGATTGAATTATGTCATCCCTTCGGGATTTGTGCTCAGGATATACCGACCTATTACAATCCTGTCATCCTTTCAGGATTTGGTTACAATTCTATCACCCCTTCGGGATTTGTGTTCAGGATATACCGACCTTATTACAACAATATCATCCTTTCAGAATTTTATTTGTACACTGAATGGGTGTAAGTATTGTAGCTATGGTTGATTATAGAAAGGAAGAACCCCGAAGGGGTGATAGGATTGTAATAGAAAGAAGATTCCTTAATAACCCTGAAAGGGTGATAGGATTGTAATAGAAAGAAGGTTCCTTAATAACCCTGAAAGGGTGATAGGATTGTAGCTTTGATTGATAGAAGATTAGAAGAACCCTGAAGGGGTGACATAGTTGAATCATACTGCTTTCCAAAGATTATCAACAATTACACAATTCCCTGATCTCTCCCAAAATGTTTTTTATTCGATAAGCCGAAGGGCGAAACTGATCTAAATGATGCGGTGCTGATGCCAGGTCTTTAGCTAACACAATTCCTTCATCAAGTAGTATTTTTTTTTCTCTTTTCTTTAGACTTGTCAAACAAGTAAGGGGATACAATCCGGAAATTTCAATAATATCTTTTAAACTTCCTGAAAATGGATAGTCCCAGCTAAGCAATTTAATATTTTCACACTTAGCATAGTTGATCGCATCTTGGGTAAAACGAGTGTTTGTTGCGAGCATTCCTTGAATGTTTTTACCTTTATATTCCTCGCTGTTTTTCATCCCTTTAATTATATCAATAACGCGCGATTTAAAGTACAAGGTGATCTTTACATCTGATTTAACTCCTTGATGATTGTGAAATTTACACTCGATCATTGTTGCTGTCGAATTTTGTTCGGCAATCACATCCACTTCATGTTTTACACACTTACCTTGAATGATAATATTAGTTTTTACTTGGTATTGTTTGGATTCGTATAATTTGGCAACGTACTTTTCGAATGGAAATCCTGAAGGGCCAAGCTCCATAATTGAACGCTTTAAATTAAACCGGGCGGCAGATGCTTTTGAAAGCTGTTTCAACATATTAAAAGCTTCCTTGTAAATAAGCGAAGTAGGTTTTTTGTTGTCCATATCTTCTTTTACACGGCGGATAATTCGCTGAATATCGTGACCTTTAGCACCTGTTTTTTTTAAAGAGGAATACAATTTGTTTTCTTCAAAAGGCACTATTTCGCCGGAGTACTTTGTTACAAGTAGGGGTGATTTCATTAAGCAATTTAATCAATAACGATTAATTTTTACCAACAAATTGCTGGACATCTTTTGCACTTATTTCCTTCCCTCCGAGTATTACCAAACGCTCAATTACATTGCGCAACTCTCGAATATTTCCAGTCCACTGCAATTTTTGGAGCGATTTTAGCCCTTCTTCTTTTATCGACTTTACCGGAATCCCATATTCTTTGCAGATTATTTCCAAAAAGTGATTAGTTAATAAGGGAATGTCTTCAATACGGTCTTTTAGTGAAGGAACTTCAATAATAATAACGCTTAAGCGATGATAAAGATCTTCTCTGAATTCATTCCTTTCTATCATAGAACGAAGGTCTTTATTGGAAGCGGCAACTATTCTAATATCAACTTTAATCTCTTTGTCACCTCCAACACGAATTATTTTATTTTCCTGTAGCGCTCTTAATACTTTGGCCTGAGCAGAGAGACTCATATCTCCGATCTCATCTAAAAATAAAGTACCACCCTGGGCTAATTCAAATTTTCCTTTTCGCTGTTTGTGCGCAGAAGTAAATGAACCTTTTTCATGACCAAACAATTCACTTTCGATCAGTTCACTTGGAATTGCCGCACAGTTTACTTCTATAAAGGGTGATTTAGAGCGATTGCTTAACTCATGAATATGGCGGGCTACTAATTCCTTTCCTGTTCCGTTAGCTCCGGCAATAAGAACCCTTGCATCCGTAGGTGCAACGGTTTCCACCATATCTTTGATCTTATTAATAGCATCGGAGTCCCCTATGATATCATTGTATTTTTGTTTAGAAACTTTCCTACGTAAAGATTTTGTCTCCTTTTCTAAGGATTGCCTGTCAAGCGCATTTCGCAGTGTAACTAAGATTCGATTTAGATCAAGTGGTTTTTCAAGAAAATCAAAGGCTCCTTTTTTAAGCGACTCCACAGCCGTCTCAATATTAGCATGACCCGAGATCATGACGATAGGAGCATTTATCCCTAAAAGTTCAACTCTTTCTAAGAATTCATTTCCATCTATTTCGGGCATTTTTATATCGCAAAAGATCAGATCATAATTCTTTTCCCTTACCATTGTAAGCCCCACCTTCCCGTTTTCAGCAAGATCTATACTATGATCTTCATACTCAAGAATTTCTTTTAGCGTTTCTCTTATCGCTTTTTCGTCGTCAATAATTAATATTTCAGCCATATTATTCAGATATCATTTCCCATAATACTCCTTCTGACAGAGAATAGGAACATTGTAAAATCGATTCAAATTTAAAGCTATCTAACAAATATGCTACCAATATTCCCGCCGGAACTATTGTTTCAACCCTCATTTTCTCCATGCCTTTTACTAAAGAGCGCTTAGAAAGAGGAATACTGTTAATATGTTGAATGATATTGAGCAGCTCTAATCCATTCATTTTATACACTGGTAAATCGGAATGTGATTCACTCAATATTTTCCTCCATGAATCAAACGAGCCTGCAGTGCCAATTAAATACTGAACATTAAATTTTTCTATTTGTTCTTTCAAACCGTCGAGTTTTTCAACGAAAAAAGAGCGATGCCTTGCTATTTCATCATTTGTGGGAGGGTCGGATAAGGGGTCTAATTCAAGAATTCGACTTATTCCTGCATTATAACTTTTTTTCCATAGGATTTTTTTTTCGTTGCCTATGATAAATTCAACACTTCCACCTCCAATATCCATAATGAGTACATTGGATGAGTTTAAAGTTCCTGAACTTTTTACTCCCTTG
>JAUVAY010000018.1 GCA_030591505.1 Flavobacteriales bacterium
ATTGATCGATACCATCTTTTTCAGTATCATTCACATCAATCGCAGCAAAAACTATTTCACCCGGTTGCTGTGTGTCTTTATTTTCTTTCTTACAATTTGTTAACAGGAGGACAGAAAGAAATATAACCCCTATTAATTTTATATTGTTTAACATCTTATTTTCTTTTTTAATTTATACTATCTGATTTAATTTATACTATCTGATTATTAAGGTAGAATCACTAAATCGGAAGGAGTTACAACACAGTCACCTAATACAAAATCAACTACTCCATCATCATAACCAGGAATAAAGTCAGAATTATTACTTGGTATCTTTTCATCATCATCGAAAGTCCACG
The DNA here is from genome assembly GCA_030591505.1 of Flavobacteriales bacterium. Taxonomy (GTDB): domain Bacteria; phylum Bacteroidota; class Bacteroidia; order Flavobacteriales_D; family JAHECK01; genus JAHECK01. The sequence goes on from JAUVAY010000018.1 coordinate 342, forward strand.
TATAGAAATATTGGTAACCTAAATCAGTATAAATGAAAAGTTTAAATTCGAAGGTATTGTCAACTAGGTCATAGTCGGCATATTGGACACATAATGGAGAAATGTATGTTAAAACATCAAATTCATCATAATAAGTATTATAAAAATCCTCAACCCAATATCCATCACGATATACTTCAATTCTAAAAATAGCTACTTCATCATTCACTAGTGGGTTATCATATAATGTACCAGCATATGCGACAAAATCATCAATACAGATGTCACCAAAGAAGCATTGTTCTCTTAATGTAATTTCTGTAACGTCAAACCATTCAAAACCAAAATTATCCCATACGGCTGGAACGAAACAAAGAACGTCCACTTCAAATTGCTCTTTTTCAAAAGGGAAAATTTCGAAGTCAACTAGATCATCAATTGGATTATTAACATAACCTGCATAGACAGATCCTACCATTGGTGTAGATTTAACTATATCGTCACCCTCTGTCATTAAAGAAAATTCTCTTATGATATATTCTCCCGGTTCTAATTTTAAACTTTGAGTATATAATTTATTATCTAGTATAAAAGTCAAAGGTGTGTGATTTGTTATTACATTACCTTCTATATCAACTCTCTCAAGAGTAACAAAAGCATGGTGAACAACATATTCCTCATTACACAAAACATCAAAAGTAGGGTCTCCATCTTTTTCAGCATCATTTATAACATCGATTGGTGCAAATACCAATTCACCAGGACTTTGTTCGTCAATTTTATTTTCTTTCTTACAATTAGTTAACAGGAGAACAGAAAGAAAAATTATTCCTATTAGCTTTATATTATTTAACATGTTTTTAATATTTAAATTTGATTGATAGCGCCGCGCGCACTATCAGTTTTTTGGGCAAAGGAGGGCCAGTACCAGTAAATTAGAGCACTGGCCAACCCGAGATATCATATTTCATGATTATCGGTTTTTAGTTAGTATTTTTTTTTACACTAAATGAGGAGCTAAATCGGACCGCAGTTATAGAACATACTACGGCCTAACTTATAAAGGACAAATTGTTTTTATAATAGGACTTTGCATTTTGTAGTATTTAGATTTTAATAAGATTAGAACTTATTGTTAGTAGTAAATCCAAATAAGATATTTCGAAGCTATAGGATGAGGAGAAATATCCTATTGAAGTCTGGTTAGTTTGAGCCGGTACTTTAAGCTACCGGCAGTCCCGATATGCAGTTATTCATAGTAGTGCGGTCTTGTTAAATTCGGTAGAGTAAATATACAACATAAAGTCGTTCAATGTGTGATAATTATCGCTTAATCTTATCATTTTGTAGTTAAACACTGTTTGAATTTATTGCAAATAATTGCAATTTTAACCCCCACAGTAGGGACTGTACATTTGTCTTCTTTTTTGCATTTTATAACACAGTTTATATACTTTTATAACATCTATTTATGTTTTGTATAGATTTTTTCTCTTTCGCATAACGATGCTTGTGGAAGGAGGGATTTTGCAGGGAGGGAGTGAGAGGAGTGAATCCTTCTTCGTTACACTACGAAGGACAAAGGGAATAAAGGGAAGCGAATCCTTCTTCGCTAAGTCACGGAGAACAAAGGGGTGGTATTGCATTAAAGAGGCGGGCAAAGCCCGCCTCTCTCTCTACAAAACCTGCCAACCCTACTATGGATCAACTACAAAAAATGTAACCTGAGTGTGGTCAGTATCTAAAAATGGATTATCATTCTGATCAAAGAAAAGAACAGCTGCCCAACCTCCTGGTAATGGAGAGTAGTCAGTATGTAAGAGTGCTTCTGCTACCATAGTAGCGCCAACACCCGTACAAGGTATCCCATCAAATAAACACCACAATGCATCTTGCATTTCATCAGGCGTGTAAACGTATTTATCAAGGTTATTAAATAACCAATTACATGATGCCAGTGCGTCACCTTTCATTTTCCACATACCTGGAAGAAGATCTGGGTACAAAGAACTTTTTGCGTCCATGATATATAATCCAGGACCTATATCATTGTGTTTATCTGCACACCATCCTTCATAAGGACCACCATTATGTATGTCGTAGCCCGGACCAATATCGCTCAGGGTAATATCAAAATAACTATTTACACCTGGGTGTACACAGTCGTAAGTAATACCCGTTGGAAGATTCATCCATGGTGGTAACAATAGATCTGTAGCGTCATAAACACAGTTACCGATAACAAAATCAACAACGTTATCTCCACCGGTTTCAATATCTGCTACATCTTCGAAGAACCAGCTATGGAAATAAACATACTCAAAAGCATTCCCCACTTTTACGAGTGTAGAAAGTCTAAACTCGTATTCATCAAGAATACCTTCTCTATCTGCATAGATAACGGTTAATGGTTTGCCTTCGCCTAAGAAACTAGCATTAGAGAAAGTTGAAAGTTTTTCTTCGTTTCTCCATACTTCAATTTCAAAAATTGCAGGAACATCAGCCTGTAATCCTTGGCTTTGTTCATCATACAAACTTCCTTCGTATTCATAAGGTGCTTTTAAACAAAGATCTCCAAAGAAGTTTTTCTCATGAATATCCGTTCTATACACTATAAAAAATTCAAAGCCATACCATTCGTGAAATTCTGGATAATAACACATCACTTCAACGTACAGGTCAACTTTAATGAATCCTTCTACTACAAATTCGACAGGTAGAGTCATGTCCATATATGGGGCAAGTTCTCCTTCTTCATTTACAGAAGCCATTACAACAATATCATCATCCTTTATTTCAGGCGTTTCATTATCATTCATTAGAATAAACTCTTCTAAATCATATGCTCCAACATCAAGTTTAATTGCTTGAGTTGTGAGCTTACCATCAATATAGAATACAGGTAGGTCGTAAGACATACCATCGACAACAACGTAGGCATAAGATACAGTAAGGTCGCAGTTAAATTCTGCATCCTTGTCAAAGTTTGATGTTTGACTAGGAGAGAAAGTAACTTCACCTTGACCTTTGTCTACAGTTGCATTATCCTTCTTACAATTCGTTAATAGGAGTACTGATAAAAACAGAATCCCTATTAATTTTATATTATTCATCATATCATTTAAATTTAGTCAGGTAAATCAATCCATGGGGGAAGTACGAGGTCGAGCTCGTCATATACACAATTACCAATAACAAAATCAGTAACGTTATCATCTCCTGTAGACATATCTGCTATATCTTCAAAGTACCAGCTATAGAAATAAACATATTCAAAGCCACCACCTTTTTTAACAAGGGTGGAAAGTCTGAATTCGTATTCATCAAGAACACCAACTCTATCAGCATAAGTAACTTTTAGTGGCATATCTTCTCCTAAAAAACTAGCATTAGAGAAGGTAAAGAGCATTTCTTCATTTCTCCATACCTCTATTTCAAAAATAGCAGGTACGTCGGCTTGTAGTCCTTCGCTTTGATCTTCATACAAACTTCCTTCGTATTCATAAGGGAATTCAAGACATAAGTCTCCATAAAAGAACTTTTCATGAATATCCGTTCTGTATACAGTGAAAAATTCAAAACCATACCATTCGAAAAACTCAGGGAAGTAACACATTACTTCAACATATAATTCAACTTTAATGAATCCTTCTACTACGAATTCATAAGGAAGGGTCATTTCCACATAAGGAGCGAAATCTCCTTCTTCATTAACCGAAGCCATAACAACGATATCGTCGTCCTTAATTTCAGGCGTTTCATTATCGTTCATAAGAATAAACTCTTCAAGGAAATAATCACCAACGTCGAGTTTAATTGCTTGTGTAGTAAGCTCACCATCAATGTAGAATACAGGCAGGTCGTAATACATACCATCAACTACAACGCGAGCATAAGAAACAGGGAGATCACAGTTAAATTCAGCATCTTTCTCAAAGTTAGTAGTTTGAGCAGGAGCGAAAGTAACTTCACCTTGACCTTTGTCTACGGTTGCGTTTTCTTTCTTACAATTAGTTAATAGGAGAACTGATAAAAATAGAATCCCTATTAATTTTAGACTATTAGACATATTTTAATTTTTGATTAGAATGATAGCACTTCGTGCACTATCCAAAATTAGCATAGAATGGGGCCAGTATCAGCATATATCGATACTGACCAACCCGAGATATGATCTTTCATAATCTTAGATTTTGAGTGAGTACTGATCCTTTTTATTGCGGAGAATTTTGGAAAGAATGTATAGCTTGCCTGTATATATTTAGGAGCTATTTCAATAAGATAATCCATGAGCATAGGGTTTAGATTAGAAAAATCTTATTTGTCAGTTTGGAGTATGGCCAGAATCCTAAAGAATCTGGCCATTACTAGATTCCTTTATACATTGTTGCGCGATTCAAAAATTATACTCCTAAAGATAAGGAATATATCGTTCAATTGCATGCTTTTATAGCTGAATCTCAGCCTTTTAAGGCCGAATACTCGTGCTAGAACTAACAATTTCTATACAGCTATAACAAGCTAAATAAAGAATTCACATTAGAAAAAAAAAGCACTAACTAATCCAACTATATCACGCTTTTTTAAGATTCTCTTAAACAAGGTATTATACTAATACTTCTGTTACAAAAACCAGCGCTTTTTAACTATTATTTAAAATCATAAAAAAAAGGGCCACTAAATAGCGACCCTTTTAAATTTATTTAAATTTTTTATTTAGCCTACAAGTACGGTAACATGGTTATTTAACACTTCAACCACACCACCTTCTACTTCAAAGTTAAAATTCTTCTCATTATCACTTCCTATTGTATCAGAAGAAATATTATGAACATTAATGGCATCTATTTTCACACTTCCTTTTTGAAGTGTAGCAATAAGCGGTGCATGGTTTTTTAATACGCCAAACAAGCCATCTTTACCCGGCAAAATTACCTGCTCGATCTCTCCTCGAAAGATCTCTTTATCTGGTGTTCTAATTTCAAGAAATAATTTGCCTTCCATTTTTTTACTTTTAAGCTTTAGCGTCGGCTAACATTTTCTTACCCTTTTCAATAGCTTCTTCTATCGGACCAACAAGGTTAAATGCAGCTTCAGGATATTCATCCACTTCACCATCAAGTATCATGTTAAAACCTTTAATGGTTTCTTCAATAGATACTAACACACCTTTTAAACCGGTAAATTGTTCTGCAACGTGAAATGGTTGAGAAAGGAAACGTTGTACACGACGTGCTCTGTGTACAACCAATCTATCATCTTCAGAAAGCTCGTCCATACCAAGGATAGCAATAATATCCTGAAGTTCGTTATATCGTTGTAAGATCTCTTTTACTTTTTGAGCCGTGTTATAATGCTCATCACCTACAACCTCCGCAGATAAAATACGTGAAGTTGAATCAAGAGGATCAACTGCAGGATAAATACCTAATTCAGCGATCTTTCTTGAAAGTACTGTTGTTGCATCCAAGTGGGCAAAAGTTGTTGCCGGTGCAGGGTCAGTTAAATCATCCGCTGGCACATATACCGCCTGTACAGATGTAATAGATCCACTTTTAGTAGAAGTAATACGCTCCTGCATTGCTCCCATCTCTGTAGCTAATGTTGGTTGGTATCCAACAGCAGATGGCATACGACCTAATAAAGCCGAAACTTCAGAACCTGCTTGTGTAAAACGGAATATATTGTCAATAAAGAAAAGAATATCTCTTCCTCCACTAGTTGTATCATTTTCATCTCCATCTCTGAAATACTCAGCAACAGAAAGTCCAGAAAGTGCAACTCTAGCACGTGCTCCAGGAGGCTCATTCATCTGACCGAAAACAAGTGTCGCTTGAGATTCTTCCATGCCTTTTTTATCAACTAAGCTCAAATCCCATCCACCTTTTTCCATCGACTCCTCAAATTCTTTTCCATACTTGATAACGCCTGATTCGATCATCTCACGAAGTAAATCATTCCCCTCACGTGTACGCTCTCCAACTCCTGCAAAAACAGAAAGACCAGCATATCCTTTGGCAATATTATTGATCAATTCCATGATCAAAACTGTTTTACCAACACCTGCTCCGCCAAAAAGACCAATCTTACCCCCTTTTGCATAAGGCTCAATTAAATCGATAACCTTAATACCAGTAAATAGCACTTCTTCAGTAGTTGTAAGATCTTCAAATCTTGGTGGGTCACGGTGAATAGGCATTCTTACAGCACTTTCAACTTCTCCAATTCCATCGATCGCTTCTCCAATCACATTAAAAAGTCTCCCTTTTATCTGATCACCAGTAGGCATCGAAATAGGCATTTCATTATTAACTACTTCCATACCTCTAGAAAGACCATCTGTAGAATCCATCGCAATGGTTCTTACCGTATCTTCTCCAATGTGTTGCTGACATTCAAGAACGACCTTATTTCCATCACTTTTTGTAATAGTCAATGCATCCAAAATATTTGGAAGCGACCCTTCTGTTTCAAATCTTACATCTACAACAGGTCCAATAACCTGAATAATCTTTCCTACATTCGACATTTGCAGTTATCTTTTTAATTAAATATGTGCTAAAAATTGAAGCGCAAAAATAAAATTTATTCTCCTAATAATTAGGCTAAAAAAGGATTATTTTATTTTTTACTTTTGGAGCCCCTATTAAATATAGAATATTGCGAACATTATTGATTTTAAATCGTTTAGATAAATCCAATTTTGAAGGTATATAAGGATATTGATCACTTTGATCCCATTAATAAAGCTTTTGTTACTACGGGAACATTTGATGGTGTACATCTAGGACATGCTGTCATTTTAAAAAAATTAATTAAGCAGGCGAAGAAGGAAGGTGGTGAATCCATACTTTTAAGTTTCCACCCTCATCCACGGTTGGTTCTTTTTCCTGACGATACCAGTTTAAAACTACTGACCACCCAAGATGAAAAAGCAAAACTTCTTGAGGACCTAGGCCTGGATCATTTAGTGATACAAAAATTTTCAAGCGAATTTTCAAGAACAACAGCTTATAAGTACGTTAGGGACATCCTTGTTGGAAAACTTGGCGTTTATAAACTAATTATTGGCTATGATCATCAATTTGGGAGAAACAGAGAAGGGAGCATCGAACAACTTAATGAGTTAACACCCTTATTTAATTTTAAAATTGAAGAGATTCCGCCCCAGGATATTGATAATGTTAGAATATCTTCAACCAAAATTAGAAGAGCCCTAATTATTGGTGATGTTGAAAGTGCAGAACGTTACCTTGGTTATTTTTATGGACTAAGTGGTGAGGTTGTGAAAGGAAATCAATTAGGAAGAAAAATCGGTTTTAAGACAGCGAATGTTAAGGTTAATAATAAGCGAAAACTCATTCCGGGTAATGGTGTTTTTGCTGTGAATATTATTCTTGATTCTAAAGAATATCAGGGAATGATGAATATTGGTAGAAGACCAACCCTTGAAGATCCCGATGCTGGCATCACACTGGAAGTCCATATCTTTGATTTTGATGAAGATATTTATACTAAGGAAATTAATGTGAAGTTTATAAAGAGAGTGAGAGATGAAAAGAAATTTGATTCTCTGGGTGACTTAACAGAGCAGTTGAAAAAAGATAAAAGAGAAATATTAGCCTTTTTTAAGAAATGAAGATCAAGCCATTTTCATACTATGCTATTTTAATTACTCTCTTCACTATATTTAGTGGTCAGGCGAATTTTGCTCAAGATGAAGTAAAGAAAGATACTCTTGCCAGATCGATGGAAGAGGCTTTGAGGTCACCGCTTGACATTACCGTTCTGGACCTGCATAAACAAAAGCTTAAAGAACTTCCGGATAAATTCGATAAGCTGATTAACCTGCACACGATCAACCTACACAAAAACAAATTGAAGGACCTCCCCCCTAGTCTTTCATCATGTAAACAGCTTCGTAGCTTAAATATTTCAAATAATAAATTTGATGCACTTCCTTCAGTAGTGTGCGAACTTCCACAGCTTCGTACATTGGATATTTCTACTAACGAAATTTTATTTTTACCTGAATGCCTTGAAAACACTATACACCTTGAACGCATTTTAATGGTAGGAAATGAAATTTCTATAATTCCGACTTCTTATTCAGATCTTGACCTTATTGAGATCGATATGCGAATGATACAGATGAATGAAGCGGAACAAAATGCGATTCGAGACCTTTTTCCCGATGCGGAGATCAGGTTTTCAAAACCTTGTAATTGTTTTGAAGAGGAAGAAGAATCAGACGAATTTTAAAATCACTTAACTATGAATGCTTCTGTTGAAATAAGTATGTATCCTTTAGACAAAGACTATAAAGTTTTTATTCGCGCTTTTATAAGTGAATTGAAAAAATATGAGGAAATAAAAGTCTTGTCAAATACCATGAGTACACAAGTATTTGGAGAATACGATCGCTTGATGGAAATTTTAGCTCTTGAATATAAAAAAGCAATGATAAAAGACCCGGCGATGGTCATCGTTTCTAAATTGGTGAATGCTGATCTGCGGCCATGATAAATTCTATTATTGAAGCCTTAAATCAGATCTCTCTTATTGAATTTCTTGCTGTAATCACTAGCATAGCTTATGCAGTTCTGGCTTCTAAAAACAATATTTGGTGCTGGTTATTTGGAATCCTCTCTCCTGCTTTGAGCATGTATGCATTGTATTTCTATTTTCAATTATATGCAGAAGTCTATTTACAAGTATATTACATAGGAATGGCCATTTATGGTTTTTATAGCTGGAAATATGGGAGTGCGAGTCATAGCGATCTTGCCATTTCAATGTGGCCGAAACAAAAACACTTACTAATACTCATCATTGGCGGTTCACTCTCTTTCCTATTGGGTTATATATTAAAAAATTACACAGATGCGGCATCTACGTATCTTGATGCTACAACAACTGTTTTTGCCATCATCGCTACGTTTATGACCGCACGTAGAATACTTGAGAATTGGATCTATTGGATCATTATCGATAGCATTTCGATCTATCTCTATTTTGATCGTGGTGGATACCTCTTTGCCTTTCTGTTTTTAGCCTATACAATTATCGCTATTTATGCTTTTATTCACTGGCGTAAAATATATACTAATGCTCATGTATAAAATTGCTATTACTGGTCCTGAGTCGACAGGTAAATCATTCTTATCAGAAGCCTTAGCTAAGCATTTTAACTGCTCATGGGTTCCGGAATATGCGCGGGAATACCTCACAAAACAAAATGGTGAGTATCAACAGAAAGACCTTACTACCATTCTTGATGGACAATTAAAAATGGAAGAAAAAGCGGGAGAAAAAGGTGATAAATTCCTTTTATGTGATAGCGATCCACTCGTTCTTTTGATTTGGAGTAAAGTGAAATACAATAGTGTAGACCATAAAATTGAAGATGCTTGGAAAAAGCATGATTATGACCTTCATCTTTTACTCTATCCTGATCAAGAGTGGGAATACGATCCTCTGCGAGAAAACAAGGATGACCGCTTAGCTCTTTTTACGCTTTACAAAGATGAACTTCATCATTCTAAAAAACCCTATAAAATAATTAAAGGAAAAGATAGAGTTGTTTCTGCAATACAGATCATTGAAGCCTATTTCAATAATCCTTAAAAATCAATTCTATCCAAATAGACTTCTTTTAAGATTCCAATAATACCATTGATATTCATTTTTTATTCTAACGAATAGGCATATTATTGTTAAATAAAAATTCTACACATTGAAAACCATTCACTCTTTTTTAAGGTCAACTCCATTTTGGTATTTCCTTTTGTTTTCATTTTTCATCTTAAACTCTTGTAAAAACAACAAGGGTTTAAACGACAATTCAACATCAGATGCTAATGAAACAACTGAGATGTCAGCCAACATGAAAATGGGAATCGTAATTGATTATTCAGAAAAATCAACTGACTGTGGGTTTTTAATCGAATTAGAAAATGAAGATGTCGTACTTCAAGCACTTAAAATTCCTGACGAACTTATGAAAGATGGAACAAAAGTATGGATCGATTATACTTTATCAAGAAGACAGCAAGGTCCGTGCATTTATGGAAAACCAATTATTATTAATGATATTAAAACTCGAGAATAAACATCAAATACAATTCCTTATGAAAAAATTTACACTATTATTTTCTTTCCTATTATTCATTAGCTCAGCAAACTTTGCTCAGGAGAATGAGGGGAAAACCAAGGCTTCGTTTTCTAAACAAGCCGATTCATACACCGTTGTTCCTTCTATTGCATCACAGATTGAGAATGGAACATTTATTCCGGCTGAAAACATAATTAAAGAAGTTAATCCTAAAAAAAGAGATGGGAATAAAGTAGTCCCAGGAAAAGGATTGCCTTTAGGTGGTGACCCATTATTAAATAAAAGTGGTGACCTAACTAAAAACCCATCACGCTCTCCACTAATAACATGGATTGCTGCAAGTTCTGGAACTACCCCTACTGACCCAACTGGTGCAATAGGCCCCAATCATTATGTTAATTCTTGGAATTCTGCCTTTAGAATATGGGATACAGAAGGAAATTCGTTAGCTCCGGCTGCTTCGTTAGGAACAATTTGGCCAGGAGAAACTTCTGGAGATCCTATCGTGATGTATGATAAATTTGCAGATCGTTGGATCATTACTCAGTTTACTTTTTCAAATGGTTTTTTAGTGGCCATAAGTCAAGGTCCTGATCCAGTAAATGATGATTGGCACACTTATGAATTTCTGATTGACGCGTTCCCTGATTATCCAAAGTATTCTGTTTGGTCAGATGGATACTACATTACTGCTAATAAAAACTCAGGTTCAGCAGGAACAAGTGATGTTGTTTTCGTAATTGAACGTGATAAAATAATTGCGGGTGACGCTACTGCACAGATCGTTGGGTTTCCATTGGCAGGAATTTCAACCAGTGGTTTTTATAGCCCTTTAGGTTTTAACTGTAACGGAACAGAATTACCTCCGGCAGGTGGTGCTCCAATCGTTTATATGCAAGATGATGCATGGGCTGGAATTTCAAGCGATCATTTAAAAATATGGACCATCGATGTAGATTGGGATAATACAGACAACTCAACAATATCCGCTGCACAGGAAATTACTACTGAAGTTTTTGATGGTGTATTTGATGGTGGATCATTTGTAAATTTACCGCAACCTGCGGGATCGGATATCGATGCACTTCAAGCAACCATTATGTATATGGCACAATATCGCCGATTTCCTAGCTATAATTCTGTAGTTTTAAACTTTGCTGTTGATCTAGATGGAAATGATGATCATGCCGGCATACGATGGTATGAATTGCATCAAACAAATGATGGTAATGATTGGGAGATCTACCAAGAGGGCACCTACGAACAACCTGGTGGTCATAGCGCATTTATGGGAAGTATAGCTCAGGATGCTTTAGGTAATATTGGATTGGCATATTCTGTTGTAAGTGACTCACAAACGGTATCCATTCGTTATACTGGACGTTATTTTTCTGACCCTTTAAATGAAATGACAGTAACTGAAGATACAATTCAAGCCGCGGTCCAAAATAACCCTTCAACTCGTTATGGTGATTATGGTCAAATGACAATTGACCCTACAGATGATAAAACATTCTGGATGATCTCCGAATATTTTGCAGGTGGAACAAGAAAAAATATCGTAGGAGCTTTTAAACTTGCTGCAGACCTAGCTACAGATGCTGGAATTGTTGACATTAGCTCTCCAAGCAATGGTACATTAACTTCAACAGAAACCATTACGGTTTTAATAAGGAACTTTGGAATCGACACCTTATTTGGTGTTCCTGTAAGTTATTCAGTTGATGGAGGTACCGCTGTTAGCGAAACATACTCTGATACCATTCTTCCTTCCTCTAGTGTTCCACACACTTTTACTACAACAGAAGATTTGTCAATCGCTGGTAATACTTACGAGATTACAGCTTATACCGGATTAGTTGGAGACATGGAAAACTTGAATGACACATTATCTATCATGGTTACACACCTTCAACCTAACGATATTGGCGTTACTTCAATTGCTGATCCAAATTCTGGCTCAGGCTTATCAGCTAGTGAAACCATAAAAGTAAGTATTGAGAATTTCGGTGGAGCTACTCAAAGTGACTTTGAAGTAAGCTACACACTTAATGGTGGAACACCCGTAACTGAAATTGTTGCCGGACCGCTAGATGGACCGAGTTCAATGGAGTATACCTTTACAACAACTGCAGACCTTTCCGTTCTTGGTAGTTATACTTTTGAAGCATATACTTCACTAACTGGAGATTCTGATGAAACAAATGATAGCTCGACTAAATTGGTAGAAAACAGCATGTGTCAACCTTCAGCGAATTGTAATGTTGGAGATGGGTTTCAATTATTTGAATTGACTACTATAAATAATCCTTCTGATTGTTCACCTGATGGATACGGTGATTACACTGATCTGATAGCTGATCTTGAACAAGGCTCAACAAATGATTTGACCTTAACTACAGGGTATGGAAGTCAATATGTAACAGTATGGATTGATTTTAATGACAATTTTAATTATGAAAGTAGCGAAAAAGTAGTTAATAATTATATCCTTAATCCTGGTGGAGGATCTGGCTCTTACACTGAAACAATTGATTTTGTGATACCTGCTGATGCTATACTGGGTGAGCACCTGATGAGAGCTAAATCAAATTGGAATGCAAATGTACCTAGCGATGCTTGTGACGGTACAACTTATGGTGAAACAGAAGATTATATAGCTAATATTACTTTAATAGATGGTATATATGAAACTTCAAATGAATCAAATCCATTAACTATTAGTTATATGCCAAACAACCATTTTGTAGCCAATTTTACTACTGTAAATCTAACAGAGGCACTTATAATTACAGTTCATAATTCACTTGGACAAAAAGTAATACAAAACCGTGTGCAGAATGTCAATGGAGTTTACACTTACGATTTTGATATGTCGTATGCAGCTCCAGGTGTGTATTTAGTGAGATTAGGATCTGAAAAATTCGGTAAGATCGAAAAGATCGTAGTGAAATAATTACTGCTCGTATTTTAACATTTTAGGCTGTCATTTTAAATTTAAAAAATGACAGCCTATTTTTTTTCTTGTAAAAGTGTCATGCATCACGCAATAAGTGAATAAACTTTTACTTATTATAGCGCAAATTTTAATGAAACAAACAAAACAAGCAATGACGATAAAAAGTACATTACTCCTTCTTTCTATTTTTCTTTTTAGTGCTTCACTGGGATTTTCTCAAGAAAAAAGAGAGGAACACACTGCGACTTCTACCACGAGATCTAATGAAATGGTTGAAGTACCTTCATTGGCTTCGCGTTTAAAAGAAAAATCATTTATTAAAGCTGTCGACAAAAAACAAGAAGTAAATCCAAAAAGAAGAGACGGTAATAAAGTAGTTCCGGGAAAAGGCTTACCGATAGGAAACGACCCCTTAATAGATAAGGACGAGAATTATATGAAGAACCCTACCAAGAATCCAATTATATCATGGGTGGGCGCTACTTCAGGTTCAACACCTACAGATCCAAGTGGTGCGATCGGACCCAATCATTATGTAAATGCATATAATTCAGCTTTTCGTATTTGGGATAGAGAAGGAAACCAATTAACAGCTCCAGCATCTCTGGCCAATCTATGGCCGGGTGAAGACCTGGGAGATCCAATTGTTTTTTATGATAAGTATGCGGATAGATTTGTGATCACACAATTTTCTGATTCACCAGATGGGTTTCTCGTCGCTGTTTGTACTGGTTCCGACCCTGTAAATGATGGCTGGTATACCTATCGATTCAATACAAATTCCTTTCCTGATTATCCAAAATATTCAATATGGTCGGATGGATATTATATAACTGCTAATAAAAATTCAAATTCTGCGTCCACAAGTGAAGTCGTATTTGTAATTGACAGGGATAAACTCATCGATGGTGATAATACTGCAGAGATGGTTGGTTTTTCTTTGCCCGGAATCGACACATTTGGGTTTTTTAGTCCACTAGGATTTAATTGCAACGGAGATGAATTGCCCCCTCCCGGTGATGCTCCGATCGTTTACATGCAAGACAATGCATGGTTTGGCGTATCTACGGATCATTTAAAATTATGGAATATCAATGTTGATTGGGATAATCCAAATAGCTCTACTATTTCGTCTCCACAAATAATCAATACTGCCGTTTTTAAAAGTGTTTTTGATGGAGGTTCGTTTTCAAACCTTCCTCAACCATTAGGACCGGATATTGATGCACTTCAAGCAACGGTAATGTATATGGCACAGTATCGTCGTTTTAGTGATCATAATTCTGTTGTTTTCAATTTTGTAGTGGATTTAAATAATAACAGTAATCATGCTGGAATCAGATGGTATGAATTGCGACAAGACAATGATGGGGATAACTGGAGTATTTATCAAGAGGGTACCCACGAACAACCCGACGGACACAGTGCATTTTGTGGAAGCATGGCGATGGACGCCCTAGGAAATATTGGTATGGCTTACACTGTTGTTAGTTCAACACAAATGGTGAGCTTGCGTTATACAGGAAGGTTTGAATCAGACCCGCTAAACGAAATGACGGTTATTGAAGACACTTTGATCGAAGGAACGAGCAATAACTCTAATCTTCGCTATGGTGATTATGCCCAACTAACGATCGACCCTATTGATGACAAGACCTTTTGGCATATCGCTGAATACTTTTCTTCAGGTAGGAAGAACTTGATCGCTGCCTTTAAGATTTCTCCTGACCTTGCTTCAGATGTTGGAATTATCGAAATAGCTTCACCGGTCAATGCTACCCTTTCAGCAGGTCAGGAAGTAAATGTTACGATTCGTAATTTTGGAACGGATTCGGTATCTGATGTGCCACTCAGCTATCAAATAGATGGAGGAAGTATGGTTAACGAAACTTATAGTGGTTCAATTCCGCCAATGTCGAATGTGGAATATACTTTTTCGGCAACTACAGACATGTCAATTCTTGGAAATAATTATAATGTAAAGGTATTTACTTCGCTGAGTGGAGATGAAGATAACCTTAATGACACGGCTATGGTAAATGCTACCCACTTAGCTGCAAATGATCTTGGGGTACACAGTATTACTGACCCACTATCAGGAATGGATTTGACAGATAATGAATCGGTAAAAGTTCTGATAAGAAATTATGGAGGAATGCCTCAAAGTAATTTTGATGTGAGTTTTAGACTCAATGGAGGCGCAGCTATAACTGAAGTGATAGATGGTCCATTGAACGCTGAAGCTACAATGGAGTATACTTTTACTTCAGGAGTCGATCTAAGTGTTATACAGGAATATGATCTTGAAGTTTTTACTTCTTTAACAAATGATATAGATACAAGCAACGATACCAATACTGTGATAGTAGAAAATACGATCTGTACTCCGGGAGGAAATTGCACCTTAGGAGACGGGTTTAGGTTATTTCAATTAACCACAATTGATAACGCTACAGCTTGTTCCCCAGACGGATATGGTGACTACACTTCGCAAGTTGCAATATTAGAATCAGGAAATACTTATCCTCTTACTATTACTACCCATTATGGAAATCAAAAAATCAAAGTCTGGATCGATTTTAATGATAACCTGGTTTTTGAAACCGATGAATTACTCATTGAAAACTATGAAATAGCAGATGGTGAAAATGCTGGGGTGTGGACAGATACGATCGATTTGATCATTCCGGAAAATGCACAATGGGGAGAACATAGAATGAGAGCTAAATCAAGTAGAAATGTATCTGTACCTACCAACCCTTGTCAAGATTCGTACAGAGGTGAAACAGAAGATTATTCTGTAAACATCGATTTTGGATCAAGTGTAAGCGAGTTAATAAATGAGCCCAATGAACTTAATATTAATTATCTCCCAGATAACCACTTCGAAGTTCACTTTGATGCATTAAGCACTAGCGAAACATTGATAATAAATGTTTATGACGCGCTTGGTCAAAAAGTAATTTATAATAGAGTTGAAGGTGATAATGGAGCTTATTTCTACGACTTTGATATGTCGTATGCTGCTCCAGGAATTTACTTTGTGAGTTTAGGATCAGATAGCTTTAGAAAAGTTGAAAAGATAATTGTAAAATAATTACAAAAGAATATTAAAAAGGCTGTCCCGAATATTCGTGACAGCCTTTTTAGTTTAATGTTATATGCTTTTATTTAGCAGGGATGTTTTTTAATGTATCAAGAAGATAATCCCAGAATTTCCCAACCGTATCGATCTTAACCATTTCATCAGGTGAATGAGGGTTTCTTATCGTAGGTCCGAAACTGATCATATCCATTCCCGGGTAATTTGTTCCCAAAATACCACATTCCAGTCCGGCATGAATAGCCATAACTTCCGGCACCTTTCCATAAAGTCTATCATAGCCCTTTTTCATCGTAGCTAGAATTGCAGAATCCGGATTAGGCTCCCAGCCCGGGTAAGATCCATGATGTTCAATACCTGAAGCTCCCATCAAGGTAAATACACTTTCTATACTTTGCGTAAGTGCATCTTTTCTTGATTCCACTGAACTACGACTTAAGAATAAAACTTTTACTTCTCCATCTTTTATTAAAACACGTGCCATATTGGTCGATGTCTCGGTTAATCCTGCAATATCTTTACTCATAGCAACTACACCATTTGGCGCAGCATTTATTGCACGAAGAATTTTATTCATGTAATCAGATGGCAAGCGCTTATTTGGAGTAGCTATCGCACTGGCAGAAAGTGATAATGAAGGTTCGATCTCTCCAAATTCAATTTTATAAATCGCTTCTCTATCCGATATAAAAGAAGTAACTGCTTCAACATCTTTCTCCAAAACCAAAAGCTCACAGCTTGCTTCTCTTGGTAATGCATTTCGCAGGCTTCCTCCATCAAAAGAACTCAATCCGGTTTCGAATTCAGCTCCTAATTCCAATAGCAACCTGGTCATCAATTTATTTGCATTTCCTCTTCCCAAAACGATATCCATTCCTGAATGTCCTCCTTTCAATCCGCGTAGATCAACTTTCAATGCAGTATGACCTCCCGGTACAGCTACCTCATCATACTTATCGCTAATTGTTGAGTCAATTCCACCTGCACATCCAATATACAATTCACCTTCATCTTCCGAATCAAGATTCAATAAAATATCACCCTTCAACAATCCACCTTTTAGTCCAAAAGCACCAGTCATACCCGTTTCCTCATCGATGGTAAAAAAACCTTCAATTTGACCATGCTCTATCGAGTCATCCGCCAAAATAGCCATAATGGATGCAACACCCATTCCATTATCAGCACCTAAAGTGGTACCTTTTGCCTTTACCCAACCTTCATCAATGTAAGTTTGAATTCCTTGTGAATCAAAATCGAAATCAGAATCAGAATTCTTCTGATGAACCATATCAAGGTGTGATTGTAAGATCACTCCCTTTCTATCTTCATAGCCCGGACTTGCTGCCTTTCTGATCAGTACATTTCCTGTTTCATCAACAGAAGTATCTAGTCCTAAATTCTCTCCAAATGATTTCATAAAAGCAATTACTCGCTCTTCTTTCTTTGATCCTCTTGGAATCTCATTCAACATTTCAAAATGTTTCCAAACTGTGTTGGGATGCAATTTTATAACTTCTTCATTCATAGTATTAGTGATTTGGTAATTCTATTCCTTTTAATTGTCGATATAATTTGATCGCCTGCGAATCTGTCATCGATGCCACAAACGAAGTTATTTTTAATAATCTAGTATAAAGGTCTTTATCTATCTCCCCTGACAGGTCAAAACACTCTTCTGGTAATTGTTTAATGATGGTTTTTGAAGCGTATGAAGCACTTCCGTTAAAAACATTGTTAATAGCCATCACATAGGTTTCCATCAAGCCGTTCAATATTTCAAAACCAGAACTCTCCATAGCAAGCACCGATTTAGATTGGTAAATTTTAGTCACACTCAAGGATATGATTTCATCTACTATCGGCTTTAATGATGAATCTTTCATTAAAGATCGATCATAAGTAGCAGACATTATACCCTCCTCATTCTCAATAAATATTTTAGCTAAAGAATTCACAAGATTCGATATTGCTAAGGACCTGAGGTATTTAACCTTCTGACTTTCAATTGCTATTTCACTATACCTTGCTTTATCAAAAAGATCACCTGCTAAGGGAATAAAGCTCTCTTCGATCGTTTCGAAAGAAATCACCCCCATACCATAAGCATCCTCATAATCGATAACTGTATAACAAATATCATCGGCAGCTTCTACTAAAAATGCCAATGGGTGACGTGCCCAACTATTAGGGCATCCTTCTTTTTTAATAAGTCCAGTAGCCTCTGCAACATCCTTAAAAAATGCTTGTTCACTTTGAAATATGCCATACTTTTTCTGACTGGCCCCTGGATTTTTTACAATAGGAAAACTAGCTTTAGGGTATTTCATAAATGCCGACAAGCTTGCATAGGTGAGTCGAATCCCACCTTTTATTCCAGAATGAGAATGATTTAAAAGTCGAAAACCATGAGCATTTCCTTCAAAATTTGATAGATCATTCCATTGTGCCTCTGTCAATTGATCTTTAAACGCTTGGCCTTTTCCAAACAAAAAATACTCACTTATCGCTTTTTCACCGGCATGACCAAAAGGTGGATTTCCAATATCATGGGCTAAGGATGCAGAGGCAACTATACTTCCAAAATCCGATGATTGATAACCCATTTTCTTAAGATCGGGGTACTTCTCCAGTATCCATTCACCAACCCTTCTTCCCAGAGATCTTCCTACACTCGATACTTCAAGACTATGCGTAAGCCTATTATGAACGAATGCATCATCGGGTAGTGGAATTACCTGAGTCTTATTTTGAAGTCGCCTAAATCCTTCTGAGAATATAATTCTATCAATATCTTTTTCAAAAGATGAGCGCAGCAGATCTGCTCCTTTTAGCTCTTGTTTTTTTCCATAACGTGTTATTGAAAGCAGATCACTCCAATTCATTCGAAATTCTTTTTTACAAAGATAAATGAATAGCCGATGTACGCTACATTTTTAAATATGGGAATTACATCCCTATTTGGGAAAATAATCAAACCGTCATGAGAGCTACTCTACTTATATACAAAGTCTTACAAAAAAGGCAAAGAAATTGAAACAGTAATTGCAAGCAATTAATTATGCACGAGCAGGAAATAAAACATATCAATATAGAATTGAAGGTCATTAAATTAGACCTAGAAAGGATAGCGGTGCGATTGGAAGAGAGTAATCGATCGATCAAAGAAATATTGACTGATAACAATTTGGACGCTCAGCAACAAGAGCTTAAAGAGCTATTAAATTTTAACCGCTTTCTATTTCAAAAACATAAAGAAAGAATTGGTGATAAGCATAAAATAGAGAAGCGACTAAAATCTTACATCCAAGAGGAAAATAAATTAGAATACAAATTGGTTGAGGATGAGAAACGAATGGAGTATTTTATGCTAACACTTGATGATAGCTTAGAGTTTAATACAGCTCATCCTTTTTATAATGATCTTTCTTTTGCGTCTGATCTTCTCAGTGAATTGCTAAAAAGAGAAGATTATGAAAAGTGTGCCTTTTTAAAAAATCACTTGAATAGGCTTAAAGTTAGTGTAGCATAAAAGCGAATAAACAATCTTCTTCAACTATCCTCCCTCTGTCTTAAATATCACACTATTCAATGATAATTTTCGCTGAACTTCCTGAATAAAATAGCAATTGGATTACCTTAGCTAAAATTTTAATGCATGCTTCATTCTAAGCTTACTGATCCGAAATCAATTGTTGTAATTGGCGGATCAAATGATAGACACAAACCAGGTGGGAAAATGGTTGAAAACCTTCTGTCTGGTCATTTTCCTGGAAAATTATATATTGTCAACCCACGGGAAGAACGTGTTCAAGGATTAAAATGCTATCATTCGATTGATGAGCTTCCTAATGTAGATCTCGCCATTTTGGCAATTCCAGCAAGCTATTGTTATCCTGCTGTAAAGAACCTAAGTGAGAACAAGAAGACAAGAGGTTTTATTATTATCTCAGCAGGGTTTAGTGAAGGAGACGATAAAGGTTCTGATTTAGAAGAGAAAATTGCTAAACAAGTTGATAGTGTTGGAGGAAGTTTGATCGGTCCTAATTGTATAGGGGTAATCAACCGTTCCTATCAAGGGGTATTCACTTCACCAATTCCAAAACCTAGTTCAAAAGGTGCTGACCTGGTTTCAGGATCGGGTGCTACTGCTGTATTCTTAATGGAAACAGGAATGGTGATGGGATTGCGCTTTAATGAAGTTTACTCCGTTGGTAATTCTGCACAGACTTGTGTAGAAGATGTGTTAGAGCATATGGACGAGACTTTTGATCCGGAAAGTAGTTCCAAGATCAAACTGCTCTATCTCGAAGTCATTAAAAAACCTGAAAAGCTACTGAAACATGCTGCTTCTTTAATTAAAAAAGGATGTAGAATAGCCGCCATAAAAGCGGGTACAAGTGAGGCAGGTATTCGTGCTGCTTCTTCTCACACTGGCGCCATCGCTTCTTCGGATGTTGCGGTAAGAGCCCTATTTAAAAAAGCAGGAATCGTTTATTGTAGTGGTCGCTTCGAACTTATTACTGTAGCTTCTATCTTTAATTATAAAGAACTTAAAGGCAAAAATATCGCTGTGATCACCCACGCAGGTGGATCAGCGGTTATGCTTACAGATGCCTTGGAGAAAGGTGGACTAAAAGTACCATCATTAGAGGGAGAGAGCGCCACAGAACTGGAAGGCTACCTCCATCCAGGATCTTCTGTAACTAATCCTATCGATTTTCT
This sequence comes from Flavobacteriales bacterium, assembly GCA_030591505.1. GTDB lineage: Bacteria > Bacteroidota > Bacteroidia > Flavobacteriales_D > JAHECK01 > JAHECK01. The sequence continues at coordinate 21,222 of JAUVAY010000018.1, forward strand.
TGCCACAGGAACTGCAGATCAGTTAGGAATTATAATTGATTATTGCGAACACCAATTTGATGAGATCGATGGTATGGTCGTGGTTTTTGGAAGCGCCGGGTTATTCAATGTTCAAAATGTATACAAGGTGCTGAATGTAAAAATGGACTTTTGCAAAAAGCCAATATATCCTGTTTTACCTTCTTTGATCAATGCTCAGAAAGAGATCGATTATATACGCTCTCGCGGTAGAGTTAATTTTCCTGATGAGGTTTTACTCGGGACCGCCTTAGCGGAGGTTTATAATTCACCTCCTCCACGTGTCGAAAAAGTTAAGGCACATCCTATTGATACTGATAGAATCAAAAAAATAATTGATAAAAATAAAAAAGGTACTTACCTCGACTCTTTTGATGCCTTCGAAGTACTTGATGCCTGCGCTATTCCAAATGCGCCAATTCGCTATATCAAAAATGAAGAGGAGTTAAATGCTATTGAAAAAGATATTCCAAAACCATGGGTTATAAAAGTCAGTGGACCTATTCATAAAACAGATGTTCAAGGGGTGACGCTTAATGTAAACTCTAATGATTTTGCAAAAAAAGAGATCAAGCGCATGCTGAAGATCAAAGATGCCGATGGTATAATAATTCAGCAAATGGTAAAAGGCTTTGAATTATTTGCGGGAGCGAAAAAAGAAGACCGTATTGGACATGTTGTGCTAGTTGGACTTGGTGGTATTTACATTGAAATTTTAAAAGACGTTCAGGCTACTCTTGCTCCTTTTAATAAAAAGGAAGCGCTAAATATGATAAGAAGATTGCGGTCCTACCCCTTAATTAAAGGGAGTCGTGGACAAAAAGGAAGCGATGAGAAACTATTGGCTGATATCTTAGTGAAGATCTCCTCTTTATTAGAAAGTTTCCCGCAAATCACTGAACTTGATCTTAATCCTCTTATTGCGAACGAAGATCAAATACACTGTGTTGACGTCCGGATTAAATGCTAGATTTACTTTTCGGATAAAATTCAATAAGCTATGGGACAAGAAAAAGAGGTGAAATACTATTCGCCACTTGAAGAGAAAATAAATGTCTATTCCCATGCCTTTGGTTTTCTTTTAAGTATTCTCGGACTTGTATTATTAGTCTATAAATCCATTTTATTCGGAGACCTATGGCATATACTTAGCTTCAGCATTTTCGGACTGAGTTTGATAATATTATATGCTGCTTCCACTATTTACCATAACACTAAAGAAGCTAAATTAAGAAGCCGATTACGAATTGTTGATCATGCATCCATTTATGTACTTATTGCCGGGACCTACACGCCATTTGCGCTGGTAACACTCCACGGAAGTGTAGGATGGATTCTTTTCTCAGTAGTTTGGGGAATCGCTCTAAGTGGAATTATTCTTAAACTTTTCTTTACGGGAAGGTTTAACCTTATTTCTACTTTATTATATGTATTTATGGGCTGGTTAGCTGTTTTTGCTTATAAACCACTCTTAGAAAATTTACAGATCGAGGGAATCTATTTCTTAGCCACCGGAGGAATCGCCTATACCCTTGGAGCAATTCTTTATGCTATAAAAAAAATAAAGTTCAATCACGCTATTTTTCACATCTTCGTATTGCTCGGTAGTCTTTTCCACTTTATTGCTGTCTATTTCTACGTGTAAACTATTTTTCTTAATTAGTTATTTCTTCACTTGTAAGCCCCCAAATTATATCGAAAATAGCTGACGATAACATTGTTCTATTATTTTTCTCATCGTATATTTGCGATAAACTATTAATTAATGAGTAGAGCATTAAAAAAAGTTAATTATTCAGAAGACGAAAAACAGCTTGCTTTATTCGCAAAAGCCTTAGCACACCCTGTCAGAGTGCACATTTTAAAACTTCTTAATAGTCAATCGTGTTGTTATACAGGAGACCTAACGGAGCTTATTCCCTTAGCACAATCAACGATATCACAGCATCTGAAAGCATTAAATGAAGCGGGACTTATTCAAGGTGAAATAATGCCGCCCAAAGTGAAATATTGCCTTAATAAAAAAAAATGGACAGTGGCTAAAGACTTATTCGCCGACCTTTTTGATCAATAATATAAAATTATGAAAACCATAAAAATTTTAGGAACTGGATGCCCAAAATGCAAACAAACAGAAATGATCGTACGGAAAGTTGTTTCTGATAATAATCTCGAAGTAGATATCCAAAAAGTAGAAGATATACAGGATATTATTAAATACATGGTCATGAGCACTCCGGCTGTAGTTGTAGATGAAGTCGTTAAAATAAAAGGCCGAGTTCCTACCTTGCTTGAAATAAAAGAACTTCTTAGCTAGATAAACTTCTAATCAACGAATCAAAAATGTTTACCTGGTTACAAAATCTTTCAGATTGGCTTATTTATTCTGTATTGAATGTTGCAGCTGATTCCCATCTTGGTAAAACATTAAATTTTTTCTTTTACGATAGCATCAAGATCTTGATCCTTCTCTTCATTATTATTTTCTTAATGGGGATCATTAATAATTATTTTCCTGTAGAACGCTTACGCTCTTATTTAAATAGAAAAAAACTTTACGGACTCGAATACATTCTCGCTTCTACTTTTGGCGCAATTACGCCTTTTTGCTCCTGTTCATCTGTTCCTCTTTTCATTGGATTTGTTCAAGGAGGAATTCCGCTTGGAGTCACTTTTGCATTTTTAATCACTTCACCCCTAGTCAATGAAGTTGCCCTGGCACTATTTATTGGAATGTTTGGAATAAAAACTACGTTGATCTATGGAGCTACCGGGATTCTATTAGGGAGCATTGGTGGTTGGGTGCTAGGAAAAATGAAGTTAGAAAAATACCTGAGCGACTGGGTTAAAGAAATTTGGGAAAATGCGCATCTTGAAAATGAATTAGAAGAAGAGGCCATTCCTTTTTTAGATCGATTGCCAGCGATCATAGCTAGCTCACTTGACATTGTGAAAAGTGTTCTATTGTATGTGATCATTGGTGTTGCAATAGGTGCTGTTATGCACGGATACGTGCCTGAGAATTTTTTTGAACACTATTTAAGCGGAGGTGAATGGTGGACGATACCTATAGCAGTAATCATAGCTGTCCCTTTGTATACTAATGCTGCTGGAATCATTCCCATTATTCAGGTTCTTATTGCTAAAGGTATTCCTATTGGTACTGCCATGGCCTTTATGATGAGCGCTATCGGACTTTCACTTCCAGAAGCTACTTTACTAAAAAAGGTGATGTCGATTAAACTCATTGTGATTTTCTTCGGAGTGATCACTCTTTTTATAATTATTTCAGGTTTTATTTTCACCCTCATTCTATAATTATGTTTATTATGAAATATTTAAAATTATCCCTACTTCTTTTCTGGAGCATGACTTTTATGGCATGCAACGGAACTGCCCAAACAGATGAGCAAAATACAGCGAATAATGAAAACCTAATTCAGGTTATCGATTTTCATACAACGCATCGTTGTGTTACATGCAAAGCAATCGAACAAGGAGCAATCGATGCACTAAACAAAAATTTTAAAAAGGAATTAGATGCCGGAATGATCACTTTCCAAACTGTAAACGTAGATAACGAAAGTAATTACGCCATTGCAGAAGAATTTGAAGCTTCAGGGACTGCTCTATTTATAAATATTATTTCAAATGGGAACTCTACTAAAGTGGATCTTACACAATTTGGATTTATGAATGCCACGGCCGACGACGATTCTTTCGAAAAAGGTTTTGTGGAAGAAATTAATAAGGCCTTAGAAAGTCTCTAACTATGAATTGGCTCAATGAATTAGCCCAACATCAGGAGTTTCCACTTATTGCAGCATTTGCTTTGGGCCTATTAACAGCCATAAGTCCATGTCCTTTGGCTACAAACATTACGGCCACAGCCTATATTTCGCGTGAATTAAAAAGCAAAAAAGCTGTGTTATGGAGTGGCTTTTTATATACTTTAGGAAGAGGAATTACTTATGGTGGAATAGGATTGGTGCTTTATTGGGGTGCGAGTAAATTTCATATTGCCCGTTTCTTTCAATCGAAAGGAGAGATGTATCTCGCTCCCTTACTTATTATTATCGGACTTATAATGTTGGGCGTGATCAAGTTTAATTTTTTAAATAAGTTTAATTTCACTGAGCGACTTACAAATAAAATTAAAGGCAATAATCAAATTGGCGCACTACTATTAGGGATTTTATTTGCCATGGCTTTTTGTCCTTATAGTGGAGCACTCTATTTTGGTGTACTGATCCCAATGAGCATTGGAAGTGCTTCTGGTTTATACCTCCCATGGGTATTTGCACTCGGCACAGGAATTCCCGTTATGATATTTGCATTTTTACTTGCTTTTAGCGCGTCGAAAGTGGGAAAAGCATATAATGCTATTCGAAAAATTGAAGTGATAATGCGCTACATTGCTGCTACAGTATTTATCATTACAGGGATCTATTACATTTTAATCTTTATTGAATGGATCTAAGGCAGCTATTTCATAGATTTTAACATTTCATTAAATTCACAAACAGAAACAAGCATTTAATCTGAATTAATCATCTCTGAATCTTATGACGATACTACCTAAAATCTCAGCTTTGTTTAATTCTTTTTCAACGCAAAGTCTTTCTAAAGAACGAAAAGAACTCCTGGATGTATTGATTAATCACATCTCTGAAAAACAATCAAAAAAAGAAGAAATAAAACTCAATTTTATCTGCACCCATAATTCAAGAAGGAGTCAGTTTGCACAGGTATGGGCAACAGTAGCAGCACATTTTCATAGAGTGGATGTTTCTTGTTATTCTGGAGGAACAGAAGCCACAGCCTTCAATGAAAGAGCGATCTCATCCTTAAAACGAAGTGGCTTCAGAGTTTCTAAGGAAGGAAGTGAAAATCCAATTTATCAAATTTATTTTACTGAAGGTGACGAAAATATTAGAGCATTCTCTAAAATATATAATGCGAATGAGAATCCTTTAAGTGAATTTGCAGCTATTATGACTTGTTCTGATGCTGATACTAATTGTCCCATTATTCCCGGAGCTGAAAAAAGAATTCCATTACTTTATAATGACCCTAAAGAATTTGATAACACTCCGTTTGAACCTGAAAAATATGATGAGAGAAGTTTACAAATTGCTTCAGAAATGTTTTATATATTTTCAAAAATTAAACTCCACAAATGAGCACTAAAAGAAAACAATTGAACTTTCTTGATCAATACCTTACCCTATGGATATTTTTAGCCATGGCGGTCGGGGTTGGAATCGGTTATCTTTTCCCTTCTTCCTCTAGTTTTATTAATTCTTTTAGTAGTGGATCTACGAATATCCCAATAGCTATTGGTTTAATATTGATGATGTATCCACCGCTTGCCAAAGTGAATTACAAGCTCCTACCAAAAGTATTTAAGGATGTAAAAGTACTCTCCGTTTCACTTGTTCTCAATTGGTTGATCGGTCCTGTATTAATGTTCGTATTGGCACTCGTTTTTTTACATGATTACCCAGAATACATGGTGGGCTTAATACTTATTGGTTTGGCAAGATGCATTGCTATGGTGTTGGTATGGAATGACCTCGCGGAAGGAAGCAGCGAATATGGTGCAGGCTTGGTTGCCCTTAATAGTATTTTTCAAGTCTTTGCCTATAGTTTTTATGCTTGGATCTTCATAACTGTCCTCCCTCCTTATTTTGGATACGAAGGAGCTATCGTTGACATATCGATCGCAACGATAGCCGAAAGCGTTGCAATATATTTAGGCATCCCTTTTCTGGCCGGAATAGTAAGCAGGATCGTTCTTGTTAAACTAAAAGGAGAGGAATGGTATAGAACGAAATTTATTCCAACAATATCACCGATAACATTGATCGCATTGCTCTTTACAATTCTGATAATGTTCTCATTAAAAGGTGAATTGATCGTTGAAATACCTATGGATGTTGTTAGAATTGCTATCCCTCTCCTAATATATTTTGCTATTATGTTTCTTATTGGATTTTTTATGAGCAAAAAGATGGGTGCTGATTACGACAAAAATGCCGCCATTTCATTTACTGCAGCCGGTAATAATTTCGAATTAGCCATCGCTGTTGCCATCGCTGTTTTCGGGCTCAATTCAGGAGAAGCTTTTGCCGGAGTTATTGGTCCATTAGTTGAAGTCCCAGCGCTGATCTTATTAGTACGGGTTTCGTTTTGGCTGAGAAAAAAATACTACCCCAAAATCTCTGATTAATAAAATATGGCACGAATAAAAGTAATACAACATGCTGATGCTGAAGGAAGATTAAAAGAAATATATGACAACCTTTTAAAAACCAGAGGGAAATTAGCTGATGTTCATACGATACAGAGTCTCCGACCTGAGAGTATTATAAAACACATGGAACTTTACATGGAAATCATGTTTAGTCGTTCAGAACTCTCACGAGCAGAAAGAGAAATGATAGCTGTAATTGTTTCCGTTTCTAATCAATGTGAGTATTGTCAAATTCACCATGGCGAAGCGCTTAATCATTATTGGAAAGATGATGAAAAATTAACCCAGCTCAAATCTAATTTCCGCAAGGTCGACCTCAAGGAAAGAGAATTAATATTATGTGAGTTCGCCGAATCTCTTACATTGGACCCCGGATTATCTCAAAACAAAGATCTGACAGAAGAACTTAAAAAAGTAGAAATCAGCGACAGTGGTGTATTAGATGCTACTCTGGTGATCGCCTACTTCAATTTTGTAAATCGAATTGTTCTTTCATTGAATGTTGGCATAGAAAAAGATGCAGGAACAGGATATAAATACTAATAAGTAGATGGATATACTCAACAAATGTAGAGAGGTATAATTTCAGTCTATTTTTCCAAACTAAACATTCCATTTTCAGCAAACCTAGAATTCAAAAAGCTCAAGATTAGGAGGGTAAATTTCAAATCATTAGAAATAATACTAAATTTGCACCTTAATTATTTATTATTACAATGGAAAAAGGAACAATTAAATTCTTTAACAATGCCAAAGGTTTTGGTTTTGTTATTGATGACGAATCAAAAAAAGAGTACTTCGTACACGTATCAGGATTAATCGATGAGGTTAATGAAGGTGATACTGTTGAGTTTGAACTTAGCGAAGGAAGAAAAGGATTAAACGCAGTAAATGTCAAAGTAATTTAATATTTATTCATTATTTTTTTCAGAAGGCTTCTCATAACTGAGAAGCCTTTTTTGATGCTCACTATTTTATTTCTTTATAAATTTTTAGCGCCCTAAATATGATATTATCTCAGCATAAACTTACTATCACAATACGAATTATCACTAGCAAATTGGGTCTAAACAATTTATTATCACCAACTTATAGGATGATATCATTTTTTTTCATAGTTTAGAATTATAATTAATTATTAAATGATCAACCTGCAACGTCTAAATTATATTAAAGATCATAATGTGAACGATAGTCTATCGTTTGTTGCAGACTATATCTTGCAAAAAATACAACGGGACAAAAGTGAATTTAGTCGCTATTCTTATGATGAAGATTGGTTAGACCTTGATAGGTTTTTAAGTAAAATAAGGCGAAGAAAATCATCCCAAGAATTTGAGACCATTAAAAACATGGTGACGGACATCATCGATAACGATGATGAATTTATAATAGAAAATAGTTTTGAAAAAACCTTGATCCAGCATCTGGAAAAATCAGCTAGTTAATAAGCAATCGCTCTTCTCCACAATACACATTAAATTTATTATTTCGCGTAAAGCCTATAAGGGTCATTTTCATTTTCATTCCTAGTTGAATGGCTAATGATGAGGGAGCTCCAACCGAGATAAGAATTGGATAACCTGCCATTGCTGCTTTTTGGACAAGCTCGAAACCCATTCTGCCACTAAGAAATAAGATGGGTGAGGTTGAATTCGATTCCTTGTTGAGCAATCGCTTTCCTATGAGCTTATCTACAGCATTATGTCTTCCTACATCTTCCATAATATCTACAAATTCACCTTTATCGCTAAACAATGAAGCACTATGAATTCCTCCCGTATGTTTATAATTATGCTGATGTTGATGCGATTTCTCAGGTAAAGATGAAATAAGTCTCATATCTATCTTTATATCATCACCAAAGATATTATCACTCGCTAATTTAAATGCTGAATCAATTGATGTTAGTCCACAGATACCACAACCGGAATGTGAAAATCCATGTCGTTCTGAATTACTCAGATCTACCTCAACGTCGGGGTGTAATTCTACACGAACAACATTATCTTCTTCTTGTTCAGCACCACTTGAATGACAGTATTTAATGGATACTATTTGCTCATTTGAAGAAATAATTCCTTCACAATACAGAAAGCCGGCCGCTAATTCATAGTCATTTCCAGGTGTACGCATTGTAATGACCAACGATTTTTCAGCTCTATCTTCAATCGGTCCAAAACCTAATCGTATCTCTAAAGGTTCTTCTACAACAACCAAATCGTCTTCGTTTAGTATCTCGCCATTTCTGAATCGAAGTGTTTTTAATGGAAGTATTGAAGACGCCATGAATTAATTCCTTTTGATAACTTTAGGCTAAATTAATATGAATTACCATGAAACATTTAGGAATCACCATTATTTTACTATTCTTATTATTTTGCTTTAATGTTCAGGCACAAAACTGCTGTTCCGACCCCAATGCAAAGTTTGCTGAACTTGCCAATTCAGAAGGATTTAGAGTTGAACATGAACTCCCTGCTGATATTGATTTCCTTCCTAGTGCGGGTCACATGATAAGCATTGCTTGCCCCAATGGCCCTGATGCAAATGCCTATTTAATTCCTTCAAAAAAAGAAAATGATCAATGGTTAATTGTTATACATGAATGGTGGGGCTTGAATGACCATATTAAAAGTGAATCCGAAAAACTATGGAGAAAATTAGAAAACGTAAATGTTCTTGCTCTTGATATGTATGATGGAAATGTTGCTGATAACCGTGAAGATGCTTCGCAGTATATGCAAGGATTATCTAAAGAAAGAGCCTATAGCATTATTAGTGGTATGATAAATTATGTTGGGAACGATGCACAGTTATGCACGATCGGTTGGTGTTTTGGTGGTGGGTGGTCGCTCCAGGCTGCCATTGAATCAGGCACACGGACTATTGGTTGTGTGGTATATTACGGAATGCCGGAAGAAGATCTTTCGCGACTTGGAAAATTAAACTCCGATGTATTAGGGGTTTTTGCATCAGAAGAACAATGGATCACGCCTGAAATAGTTCAACAATTTGAAGTAAACATGAATAGAGC
>JAUVAY010000124.1 GCA_030591505.1 Flavobacteriales bacterium
AAAAACAACGTTATGTCAGAAGAAAAGAAATTCGTTTATCAAAAGCGCAGTCAAAAGGATTACTCTATGTCCTTTAAACTGCAAATTGTAGAGGAAATAGAGTTGGGTGAATTATCCACCACTGGAGCTGTTCGCAAATATGGTATTCAATCTAGATCTACGGTTGTAAGTTGGTTACGAAAATATGGTAATTTCGATTGGGAGAATCAAACTCCATCCAATATGCCAAAGAGCCAGGAAAGAAAACTATTAGAGCTTGAGCAGAAGGTTAAGCTATTAGAGAAACAAAAAGCGATGCTTGAAAAGCAAGTTGAAAAAGCAGATAAGAAGTCAATCATCTTTGATTATATGATTGACTTAGCTGAGAAAGAATATAACATTTCGATCAAAAAAAACTCCTCACCCGAACAATCGATTTCTTCAAAGAAGAACACAAAGAAAGCATAACAGCTACCTGTGAATTGCTCGGGGTTAGTAGGCAGGTTTATTATCGTAGAATTCGCTCTGTACAATCTAGAAAACATAGGGCTAAAAAAGTGGTTGAAATGGTTCAGGAATTGAGATCGACAATGCCCAAAATTGGCACTCGTAAACTATATTATTTACTTGAAGATAAATTGAAGGAGATCAAGGTGGGTAGGGACATGCTCTTCCGTATTCTAAAGGCTAATCACATGCTTATTAAACCAAAACGGCAGTATCATATCACCACTAACTCACATCATAGATTTAGAAAGCACAAGAACTTAATAGGAGGCATAGTTCCTATTAAGCCAGAACAAATCTGGGTATCAGATATTACCTATGTGGGCAATAGAAAAAACCCAATGTATTTAGCATTAGTGACAGATGCTTACTCTAAAAAAATTGTTGGTTATGATGTCTCAAATAGTCTTTGTGTTACTGGATCTGCTAATGCAATAAGAAGAGCTACAAAATCAAGGGTTTACAAAAACAACCCAATAGTACATCACTCAGATAGAGGTTTGCAGTATTGTAGTGATCAATATCAGGCCATTTTAAAAAAATCTAAAATTAAATGTAGTATGACTGAATCTTATGATCCTTATGAAAATGCAGTGGCAGAAAGAGTTAATGGAATCCTAAAATCTGAGTTTATTGGACATAACAATAATTTAAAACTGCCTCTTATGAAAAAATTAATACAAGATAGTATCCAAATATATAATGATATCCGTCCACACTATTCTTGTTACTATAAAACTCCAAATCAGATGCATAAACAGAAAGAAATTAAAATAAGAACATATAAATCAAAAAACCACAGTAAGAATATTCTTACTGTGGTTTAATTATTAATTTTAAACAGTCTAAAACCTGTAACGGTTATTTAGGACTAGTCATTTTTATTTTAAAGGCGCAATTTATTTTTTAAAAGTAGGAGCTATAACCAATTCCCTGCTACCTTTTGTATAAGTGTAAAAGCCTTCACCTGTTTTCATTCCTTTTTTACCTGCTTCAACCATATTCACAAGTAGAGGGCAAGGGGCATATTTGGGATTTCCCATTCCATCATAAAGCACATTTAAGATGGAGAGGCAAACATCTAATCCTATAAAGTCAGCAAGGTGTAATGGACCCATTGGGTGCGCCATACCTAATTTCATTACCGTATCTATCTCTTCAACTCCTGCTACACCTTCGAATAAAGTATAAATTGCTTCGTTGATCATTGGCATTAAAATTCTGTTTGCTACAAAGCCCGGATAATCATTTACTTCAACAGGAGCTTTGTTTAGATTTCTCGATAAGTCAAAAACTATTTTTGTTACTTCATCAGAAGTATTATAGCCTCGAATGATCTCAATCAGTTTCATTACAGGCACTGGGTTCATAAAATGCATTCCTATCACTTTATCAGCTCTGCTTGTAACGGCTGCAATTTTTGTGATAGATATGGATGAGGTATTACTAGCCAAAATAGCGTTTGAAGGAGCATGAGTATCCATGTCTTTAAATATCCTTAGCTTAAGATCAACGTTTTCTGTTGCTGCTTCAACTACGAGATCAGCGTTTTTAACGCCTTCAGCCAAAGAAGAATAGCTTGTAATATTATTTAAAGTCGATAATTTTGTTTTTTCATCGATCTTTTCCCTTTTGACCATTCGATCAAGGTTTTTTTCAATATTAGCCAACGCATTTTTTAATGCATCTTCCGATACATCAATTAAAGAAACATTATAGCCAAATTGTGCAAAAGTATGGGCGATTCCGTTGCCCATCGTTCCGGCTCCTATTACCGATATATTTTTCATATCCTATCATTTTAAATTAACAGGACAAAAATACGAATTATGAAGGCTAGAAAGTTATTTTCCGCTTCCTTTTAGGATGATAATTATTGTATAAGCTAGAATTTTAAAATCAAGCGCAGGAGATATATTTTCAATATAAAGTACATCATATTTTAGTCGTTGAACCATTTGTTCAACATTTTCAGCATAACCATACTTCACCTGTCCCCATGAAGTAATACCAGGTTGTATTTTATGTAAGTATTGATAATGTGGTGCCACTTTCATTATTAGGTCAATGAAGTGTTGTCGTTCTGGTCGCGGTCCTACTAATGACATATCGCTTTTTAAAACATTCCAGAATTGAGGAATTTCATCCAACCTTGTTTTTCGCAGAAATCGTCCAATAGGAGTGATTCTTTTATCAAACTGACTTGATAACTGCGGTCCTGATTTCTCCGAATCCAAATACATTGTTCGGAATTTTATAATATTAAATGTTTGCTTATGCAAACCAACCCTTTCTTGCTTGAAAAATATAGGACCTGGAGAGCTTAATTTTACAAGAATCGCGAGAACGATATATACTGGAAGTAATATAATCATCGCAATTATAGAAACAACGATATCCATAAAGCGCTTTAATGATCGTTGCCATTGAGGCATAATGGCTATATTGATATCTATCAATGGAGCTCCAAAAAGGCTTGTCATTTTTACAGAACCAGACATAATATCATACATATCTGGAATTATTTTTATCTTAATACTACAACCTTCTAGCATATTTAAGATCAATTCTATCTTATTATGCTCTGATGATTCAATAGCAATAATCACCTCTTTTATCTCTTGTTCATTTATTACATGCTTTAGGTCTTTTAAAACACCCAATTTATTTAATCTTCCATCATCTAATAGGTCTTTACCTCCATTTATTCCTATGAATCCAACAAATCGAAAGCCTTGAGACTTCACCATCCCTTCAATTTCATTATAAACGCTTAAAGCACTTGCATTACCTCCAATAATTAATGTATTGAACCAGATTTTACCTTGATGTACCTTCCTTACAATATTACTTGTTAAAATTATCCTTGGTATAAATGTTAATGAAAAATGAAGACCAAAATATAAGAGATAGAGGTCGTAATAATTCTTATAACTCGCAATCTCATCATCTAGCAGTAAAATGAAGAATATAATAGTAACTCCAATAATACTTTGCCATAAGGTTGTAGAGAGTTCTTTTAATCTGTGTTTTCTGTATATATCTGTGTAGCTTCCGGTTAGATAGTAACCAAGTACCCACATGGCTGGAATAATAAAAAGGCCTAAATAAAAATTATTATCTACCTGAATTGGAATGTCTACACCATACTTTTCCGGTTCCAAATATTGTTTTCGATAAATGAATAATAAAGTCCACGCAATGGCTGCACTAATTGTGTCTGAGAAAATGTATGAATATGCCCTGTATTTTTTCTTTATCACTTTTTCTTTATCACTTTCACATTATCAATTAAAACCGTTGCGTCGCTAACCGAAAGGTCTCTTTCCATTTCAAAACAAATATCAAAACCACTGAGACTAGTTATATTATTAAGGATGCTTCCCAATTCAATATATATTTTATTCCATTCCATATCACCTTGGTCATTAATTGTACTCTTGAATTGAAAGACGGGTAATTTATTAGAAGGTCCGCTAAAAGAATGTAAAATAAGACTAAAAAAGAAAGTTTGATTGTTTTTATAGTCTAACTCAAGAAAAGCTGCCTTCCCAGGCGCATAAGAAAAATTCTCGTCAGTTAAATACTTGCTATATGCGGTATCAGAAGCCAGATCAAATTTTGCGGATCCTGCACCCTCAAAAACTTCAGTTGGATTCTCTGTAACGAACATTTCGGAAACATTACCTAAACCAGGTAAAAATGCATGTCCGGCTCCTTCAAAATCTTCAAACCAATATTCAGCTGAACTAATTGGGTTATATACAACTACAGGAAAGATAGTATCTTGTTTTTCACTTTCAAGAAACACTTCGTTTGTAGAAGGTTCGTAAAAAATATAATCAACAATGGTCGTAGCAGAACCGTTATTATTTATAAGCCCAATACATTGAATATTTGCTTGGTCAATATCTAATACAGGAACATTGATGGGTAACTCATATACTCCAATTAGTTCATTCTCATTAAAAACTTTTACATGAGTTATGTCACTACTGTTTGAACCGTTAATGTTATAGCTAGAATTAACAGTAATTTCTGGAATATAAACGTAGGCAGGAGCGGGTTGACTTTTTTTACAAGATGTAAAAGAAGCGATAAAGAAGATACTTAAGAATCCAAAGTAAAATTTACCCATTGACTTCGCATTTTGGTCAAAAACTTAACCTTTTTTTAGGCGCGCAATTTATCTAAAAATTGGCAAATACCAAGTTACAATTTTCCCTATAATTCCTTATTCAACGAAAGAAAAAAGGTGATATTGTGTTTAGGCTGTATTATTTGATCAAAGCAAGGATTTTATATGCAATCTCCAAGGCATTTAGGCCATCTTCAATACTTACAATTTCTTCACTATCATTTTGAATTGAATGAACGAATGACTGTAATTCCTCCCTAATAGCGTTTACAGGTTCAATAACAGGTTTATCAAAAGTTATTTTTTTACTTCCTTTTCCTTTTCCTAGATCCACCGTTACATCAAAAGGATCTGGTTCACCCTCCACGTCAGTCATAGTAACAATTTCTGAGGATTTCTCAAGAAAGTCTACAGCTATGTATGCATCACGCTGAAAGAAGCGACTTTTCCGCATGTTTTTCATTGAAATTCTACTTGCGGTAATATTTGCAACACACCCATCTAAAAATTCAAGTCGTGCGTTAGCTATATCAGGTGTGTCTGAAACAACCGCTACTCCACTAGCGGATATCTTTTTCACAGGGCTTTTTACAACACTTAAAATGATATCAATATCGTGTATCATAAGGTCGAGCACCACAGAAACATCTGTTCCTCTGGGATTGAATTCTGAAAGTCGGTGAGTCTCAATAAATTGAGGGTTTTTTATATGATCTTTTGCTGCTACAAAGGCGGGGTTAAATCGTTCAACATGACCCACTTGGACTTTTACATTCGCTTCATGTACCAGATTTAAAAGTGTCCGTGCCTCTTCAATGGTGTTGGTAATTGGTTTTTCAACAAAAACATGTTTGAATTTCCGCAAAGCTGAGGAAGCACAGTCAAAATGAGATAATGTAGGTGTAACCACATCAACAATATCAACCTTATCAATTAACTCTTCCATGGATGCAAAACCTGGAATATTAAATTCTTCTTCAGCAGCTTTTACTTTTTCTGCATCTAAGTCGAAAAATCCCACAACATCCAAATCCTCTATTTCCATTGCTTGCTGAATATGGAATCGCCCTAAGTGTCCAGCTCCTAAAATTCCAATACGTAATTTATTCATTCTATTATTTTTTGAAGTATAAAATTACAATAGAGATTGCTTTTGAATTTGTTTGTAAATTGTATTTATTCACAATCAAGAATTGATACTGATTATTATTTTTGTTATTATGAATAAAGCGCTTATTGATTCTTTTAAACATAAAGGATTAAGACGGAATCTGATAAATGAGATTCGGAATAAAAAAATAGCTAACGAGACGGTGTTGACAGCTATGATGGAAGTGCCGAGGCATTTTTTTATGGATGGTGCTTTTTTAGAAAAAGCGTATTCAGATTATGCTTTTCCTATCGGAGCAGGGCAAACGATTAGTCAACCGACTACTGTGGCTATTCAAACTTCTTTACTTGAACTAAAGGAAGGAGATAAAGTATTAGAAATTGGGACGGGTTCAGGTTATCAGGCAGCAGTGCTTTGTCAATTTAATATAAAGGTCTATTCAATTGAAAGACAAAAGGAACTGTTTCATAAAACAAAAAAAATGCTCAGTAAACTTGCTTGTAAAGCTGATCTGTTTTATGGTGATGGTTACAAAGGTTTACCACAATTTGCACCATTTGATAAAATTATAATAACCTGTGGAGCGCCATATATTCCAGAAGATTTAATTGAACAATTAAAAGTAAATGGAAAAATGGTTATCCCTGTTGGAAGTGGGAATATTCAAAAAATGCAAGTGATAACGAAAAACGAAAATGGTGAAATAACAATTAAAGATCATGGCGAGTTTTCATTTGTTCCAATGCTAAGTGAAAAGTCCCGCTAGTACTTATTTATTATTGAGAAGGAATATATTACATATTTTTAGAGATTAAACTGATTTAAAAAACAATGAAATACGCAAATCTAACGGGGTGGGGATTTTATGTTCCTGAGAGAATAGTTCCAAATAAGGAGCTTGAGAAATATATGGATACAAGCGATGAATGGATTCAAGAAAGAAGTGGAATAAAGGAGAGAAGATTTTTTGAGCCAGGAAAAGATACAGTTTCCACTATGGCTTTTGAAGCATCGAAAAAAGCGATTGAAAAAGCTGGAATTGCTGCTGAAGAGATTGATATGATCGTTATGGCTACCTTAAGTTCTGAGTATTTTTTCCCGGGACCAGGTGTGCTCTTAGAACGATTATTAGGATTAAAAGATATTCCGGCATTTGATATTCGTCAACAATGTTCTGGGTTTATTTATGGATTGTCTTTAGCTGAACAGTACATAAAAACGGGGACTTATAAAACGATCTTGCTAGTTGGTTCTGAAATTCAATCCGGAATATTGGAAATGAGTACCCGCGGTCGTGATTTAGCTGTTTTATTTGGTGATGGAGCAGGTGCGGTTATTTTACAAGCTGGCGATAGCCCAGGAATACTTTCAACGCATATTCATAGTGATGGTGAGCATGCAGAAGCTTTATTTATGCGTCATCCAGGTAGTGTTAACCCTGATTTTATAACTACGGAAATGATAAATGATGGAGAGCTCTTGCCTTATATGAATGGAAAGCTTGTTTTTAAAACGGCTGTACAAAAGTTTCCTGAAGTTATTATCGAAGGGCTTGAACACAATGGTTTAAAAACAGAGGATATTGATCTTTTTATTCCTCACCAGGCAAATGCGCGAATAACTGAATTTGTTAGACAGAAACTTGGTCTTGCAAAGGAAAAAACAGTGAGTAATATTCATAAATACGGAAATACAACGGCAGCCACGATTCCTATCGCTTTGGCAGAGTCTATGGATGCAGGTTTACTTAAAAAGGGTGACCTATTATGCCTTGCTGCTTTTGGGTCAGGCTTTACATGGGGGTCGGCTTTTATTAGGATTTAACTCAATCCGCTTTTCGTTCATAAAAATGAACAGTTCGTTTAAAATGTTAGAATTAAAGGATGGTTTCCTACAGATTTGTCCTATACAATCAAGTCTAATTAAAAAACGGAAAACATGAAAACAATTAAATTAACTTTAGGAATTGCCTTATTTTTATTAATAGGGACGGTAGCTTGTAACAAAGATCAAAACACAGATGAAGATATAAGTCAAAGTGCTTTTGAAGTAGAAGCTAATATGTATAGCGAAGAGCTTGAGAAAAGTGCTGACGCTGTAACGTTTGAGAAAAGTAATTCAGGTATTAATGGCCCTTTTAACGGAGATTCTTCCAACTGTGCAACAGTAAGTATCAGCTATCCTGATGGTGGTTCTTTTCCAAAAGTAATTACCATAGATTATGGAGAAGAAAATTGTGAAGTGAGACCGAATCTATTCAAACGAGGACAAATAATTATTACGCTTACTGATTCAATTATTAATCTTAATGCTCAACGAATTGTAAGCTTCGATGAATTTTTCATCAATGACCATGCTGTAACGGGATTGAAAACCTTGACAAATCTAGGAGATAATGCCGAAGGCCATATGGTTTTTGATATCAATAATTCGTTTTCAATTGGTGATTGGAGCAGACAAGCCACAGGATCTAAGGTGTGGATCGAGGGGTTTAATACTATGGTATTTAATGACAATATCTTTTTATTGATGGGATCATCGAGTACGACCAGACCAAACGAGATCGTGATCAATAGAACGATAACAAGTGCATTAAGAATCGATCGGTCTTGTGGTTACATTACTGAAGGAATTGTAAGTATTCAATGGAATGGAAATAGCGCAATGATTGATTATGGGGATGGAAGTTGTGATGATATTGCAATAATTAGTAGAAATGGTCAGGAGTTTGAAATAGATCTTGATAATTTCAGATGCAGAAGAATGCACTAAAAATAAGATGTTAGATTTATAAAGTGGTCGTCCTGAATCTCGATAGTTATCGAGATAGGATGGCCATTTTTATTGACTACCTTTCTTGAGTAACCATTGTTTTGCCTTTTCTTCCGAGGTAAAGACCTTGTATTCAAAAAGGGGTTTTTGTAGCTTAAAAAGAAAATCTACAAGTAATTGTTGACCAAAATTAGCAACGATTAGGGAGTAATTGTCAATATGTTTTTGAAACTCTTCTGACTTTAAATAATCCCTCGCGTCCGGGTCAAAGCTAATCCCTTGGGATCCTACGACCATCGCGTTAAATTTATTTGGCTTCATTTCATTTACTGCC
>JAUVAY010000056.1 GCA_030591505.1 Flavobacteriales bacterium
AATACAAAACCTTCCAGAGTTTCATTATCTCTCTCTTTGAATAATGATACATCCCTTTTCTTTAACCACTATGACTCAAAGTAGGCGCTGAGTACACAAGGAATATAGAGGAGCACAAAATAATTTCAGACAAACCCTTCCAGAGTTTGAAACTCTTGAGGAATTAAAAAAAAGTCCAGTCGATCGATAAGCCGGGTTCTGTCGTGCCCTATCATTTATCTAGCCCTGACGTCACCGTCAGGATCAAGCAACCTACCCTCCCTGTGTTACATTGCGGGTCGCAATGTGTTCCAATCTCGTTGGATCTCAAGGTTTACATGGTCTTACAGCGCATAAGGTTTACCAAAGCTACATCCGTCGCCGGATATACTGGTGAGCTCTTACCTCACCTTTTCACCTTTCTCCCTACAAGCAAGCTTGTGAGGAGGTCTAAATCTCTGTAGCACTATTCTGTATCCCAATCCGAAAATCGGAACCCTTCCCGTTAAGAAGTACGCTACCCTTTGCTGCCCGGACTTTCCTCGTCCCGAATGCTCGGGACGCGATAGAGTAATCGACTGGACCGCTGCAAAGGTACACCTTGCGTTTACTTGTGCAATAGAATTTCGGTCGCACCTTGACCATATTCCTTATATGAGGCATCATAAACCTCTATTCCGGGGTAATCGTGTAGTTTTTTCCTTATTTCGTGTCGTAAAATACCATCACCACGACCATGAATTACGATCATTTTACGCTTTCGCGTCTGAAATGCTGAGCTTAAAACTTTCTCAAACTTCTCCAATTGAAATTCTATGATCTCCGCATTGGTCCACCCACGATGATCATCAATTAACTCTTCAATATGCAGATCAACCTCAACCAAGTCCTTTTTATGACGAACCGGATTTCGCTTTCTATTAATATCATCCTTATCCAAATAAGTTGAATTAACTGATCGATCATATTGCAAGTGATTCTCATCGTTCACCTTTACCAGTTCCCTTGTTTCATACACCATTTCAAAACCATCATCGTCCTCAATAATTACAGTCCCATCAGCATTTACCTGCTTAACGACACCTTCCGCATTATCGTCAATGATCGAAACTATATCTCCCTTTTCCAGCATCTTCCTTTTCTCCTTTCCTAATGATTATTATAAATCTTCTTTTGTACCTTTCGAATCCAATTTATTGAATCGATTACAAAGATACATTATCGCATTAATTTACTCATCCAAAATTACTTCACTAATACGCTTTATCGAAAATGAAAAAAATTGTATTTAGCATGGGATTTGTCCTTTTTGGGCTGATCTCAATGGCTCAGTCTAAAAAACAGCTCCAAACACTTGATAAATATTATGAAAAAACCTTAGAGGAATGGAATATTCCGGGAATGGCGATCGCTATTGTTTCAGGAGATGAGATCGTCTTTTCAAAAGGGTATGGATATGCCAACCTTGAAGAAAAAACAAAGGTGGATGAAAACACACTTTTTGCCATCGCATCTAATACAAAAGCATTTACAGCCATGTCGATCGGACAATTAGTAGATCAAGAACGACTCAGTTGGGATGATAAAGTGATCGACTACCTACCTTATTTTAGGAGTTATAATAATTACGTCACGAATGAAACAACGGTGGCTGATCTGCTTTGCCATAGAAATGGATTGGAAACATTTAGTGGTGATCTGTTGTGGTATGGAACGAATCTTAGTCCAGAAGAAATAATAAATGCAGCGCAGCACCTTGAACCTATCTACGGATTTCGCGAACATTATGGCTATTCGAATATTCAATTTATTGCTGCGGGAATGGTTTTAGAAGCAGTCACAGATACAGGTTGGGTCGACTATGTGACTTTTCATTTTCTTGATCCTTTAGGAATGGAACGCACCATCACCTCTACGAATGATATTAAAAATACAAGCAATGTTGCCACACCTTATTATTATAACGGGAAAGAAAACATACAACTTGATTGGGTAAACTGGGATAATATGGCTCCAGCTGGAGCGCTTATCTCTTCTGTTACAGATTATGCTGAATGGCTTAAACTTAATATACATCGTGGAGTATATAATGGAAAAAAATACATTTCTGATTCTAATTTTGAGGAGATGACAACCATGCATGTGGTTAGTAAATTGAGTCGCTCTTCAAGAGAAAACTACCCCAGTAAACACTTTAAGGGTTATGGACTAGGATGGGGCTTAATGGATTACCATGGGTATAAGATCATTACACACGGAGGTGGTTACGATGGAATGATCTCTAAATCATGCATTGTACCTGAAAAAGAACTAGGCTTGATCATACTTACCAATAATTTAAACTGGGCTACCGGAGCCTTAATGAATAAAACACTTGATGTGCTATTGAATGATGATAACAAAGGTGAAGACTGGTCTAAAATGTACCTTGGGTATAAGGAGATGAGAGATGGGAAAAATGCACAAAAGCAGCATTCTTCTGACAAACAGCGAGGGAAAATAGGTAAACGATCCTTCGATCTCAAAGATTATATTGGCAGCTATACTGATAAGATGTATGGCGATGTGATAGTATGGGAAGAAAATGGTGATCTTCATTTTAAAATGACACGAACTGCCATTTTTGTAGCTGAGTTAGAACATTGGAACCTGAATACTTTCACTTTTCATTTTGATCCCAACTTGGTCTCATTAGGAGAAGGCAAGCTGTGGTTCGAGTTAGACAAAAATGGAAAGATCGAAGCGTTGAAGATCGACCTTCCTAATCCAGATTTTTATTTTGATGAATTTTATTTCATAAAGAATGATGAGAAAAACTAGTATCCTATTAAGTCTGTTAATAACAGCTGTTTTATTCTCCTGCTCTTCAAAGAAGGAACAGAGCAAGGTAGTTGAAAATGATTTTGCCCGTATTTTATTCTACAATGTAGAAAACCTCTTCGACACGCTAGATGCAGAAGGTAAAAGCGATGCTGAATACACACCGGAAAGTGATAAATTATGGAATACGGAGCGTTATAATGATAAATTATCACAATTATCGAAAGTAATAGCAGCCGCTGATACTGGATATTTCCCCGAGATTTTGGCTTTTGCTGAAATTGAAAACCGTCAGGTTGTAGAAGACCTGGTTGCTACTGAACTATTAGCAAGTCAAGCTTATACTGTTATTCATAGGGAAAGTCCCGATCAAAGAGGTATTGATTGCGCCATAGCTCACACTGATGCTTACAAACCCATTGTAAACAATTATATATTAATTGACCTTCCTGGTGATCGCACACACACACGAGACATCTTATATAGTAAAGGTGTATTGTATGATGATACTATCCATGTATTTGTCAACCACTGGCCTTCTCGTTATGGAGGGAAGAAAAAAAGCGATCCTAAAAGGGCATTTACTGCTCAAATCCTTAGAAATACGATCGACTCTCTTCAACAGGCCGATAATAGTCCAAACATTATTATCATGGGTGACTTTAATGACTACCCTGCTGACTCCAGTTTAAGTCAGGTATTGGAAGCGGCAAAAACCTTAGGTAATGATTCACAAGAACTTATTAATCTGGCATGGAAAAGTGATGAAGCGGGTATTGGTAGCTATAATTATCGTGGTCATTGGGGTACGCTGGATCAATTTCTTGTCTCGGCAAATCTGTTTTCTAATAAAAAACTGACTGTTGATGAGCAATCATATCAGATCGTAAGAAAAGAATGGATGATGTATACTAATGATAAGGGAGAAGTTTATCCGGCTCGATCGTATGGTGGGAAAAATTATTACGGTGGTTATTCGGATCATTTAGCGATAATGCTGAAAATGAAAAGAAGTAAATAAAAAAACTGACTTAAAATAGAAGATTAACGATTATATATTTTAATCAACAAGCGAAAACCCCTTTGCGATTACTTTGCTATTTAGTTTTGCGTGAATTTTCAATAGGTTAACGCTAAGAAACCCGCGAAAAACGCAAAGAAAATCAGGTACTAAAGGAGTGTTAATTTGGTAAATTAAAGTGAATGATTAGTGCTGTTTTTCTAACGCAATTGCGCTCCTAATTCAGTCTTCAACGCATCCTGTATCTTCTTCATCACCTTATCGATCACTTTATCTTTAAGCGTTTTAGAGCTGTCTTGAAGTACAAAGCTTAGTGCGTATGATTTCTTTCCTTTTTCCAAATTTTTCCCTTCATACACATCAAAAAGCTCAACCGATTTTAATAATTTTCTTTCGCATTTATAAGCGATATCATAAATCGCCGAAAAGCGAATATCTTCATTAAGTAACAAGGAAAGATCTCTTCTAACAGATGGAAATTTAGATAAAGCTTCAAATCTAATATGGTCGCCTTTTAATAAACTGAGCACCATATCCCAATCAAAATCAGCATAAAAAACCTTCTCACGAATATCAAAATTGCTTTGAATATCCTTATTTACCCATCCAACATGAACAACATCCTTGCCTTTGACACTGTACTTGATTCCCTCCTCAAAAACACCCCACTCACTTGCTTCCATCTTGACTGAATTAAACAGTCCAAGTCTTTTTAGAATAGCATTTACCTCTCCAATTATATTATAATAGCTAAACGATTTTGAGGGATTATTCCAATTATTTGGCAAGGAAGATCCGATCATATAAAGCGCCATCCTGAAATTCTCAGTATAGGCTTCTTCCTTTTTATAACTATTACCAAATTCAAAAAGAGTCAGATCTGCGTGTTGCCTATTTTGATTATAAGCAATCGCTTCTAATCCGTTAAACAACAAACTCTGTCGCATCACATTCAAATCTGAACTCAATGGGTTGTAAATTCGCACCTGCGCCTCATTCTGCATTTCCTCCACCTTGCTTTCATCAACATAGCGCTCACTGATCAATGAGTTAGACATCATCTCATTAAATCCACGGGCCACCATAAAGTCGGCTATACTTTGTTTTACCTTTTCTGCTTCTACTTTATTGGAATAGGAAAGTGAAGAATGAATTTTTTCCGGTAATTGGATATTATTGAAACCATAGATTCTTAGGATCTCCTCAATTACGTCGGCTTCCCTTGTAACATCTGCACGATAAGCCGGAACTTCTAATTTCCAAGAATCTCCATTTTCACTTAGTATTTTGATATCGAGTGTTCCAAGAATAAAGCGAATCGTTTCCGCATCAATGTCCTTTCCAATCAGAGAATCGCATCGTTTCTTACTAAAATCTACATTGAAAGGAAGGATCTTAGTTGGGTAAATATCGATTATCTCGGAAGAGATCTCTCCTCCAGCCACTTCCTTAATTAAAATCGCTACTCTTTTCAAAGCAATCAAGGTCATTTCAGGATCAACACCTCTTTCAAAACGAAAAGAAGAGTCAGTATTTAAAATATGTCTTTTGGCTGTTTTCCGAACTGAAATAGGATTAAAATAAGCACTTTCAAGAAAAACTTCAGTTGTTGATGAGCTAACTCCAGAATCCAAACCACCAAAAACACCTGCGATACACATGCCCTTTTCAGCATCACATATCATCAAATCATTTTCATTTAATTTTCTCTCCTTTTCATCTAAACTTAAGAAGGGAGTATCTTTTTCAAGCGTTTTAACAATCACCTTATCACCTGCTATCTTCTTTGCATCAAAGGCATGAAGAGGCTGCCCTAACTCATGCATTACGTAATTAGTAGCATCAACAATATTATTGATTGGAGATAGTCCGATCGTACGTAAACGATTTTGCAACCAATCTGGAGAAGAACCTACTTTAATATTACTAATTCGTAGTCCACTATAGCGTGGACAAGCCTCAGAATCTTCAACACTTACTTCAATAGCAGCAGATGTATTATCTACTTTAAAAGAAGAAACATCTGGCCAGCTAATGGGCTTAACCTCTTTATTCTCTAATGATATAACAGCCGCCAGATCTCGCGCCACACCAACATGCGACATTCCATCAGTTCTATTTGGTGTTAGACCAATCTCGATTGCGTAATCATTCTCTATATTATAATAGTCACTCGCTTTACTTCCAACCTGGGCATCATTTTTAAGAACTATAATCCCATCATGCTCAGCTCCCAGTCCGATCTCATCCTCTGCACAGATCATTCCCATAGAAACTTCACCTCGGATCTTTCCTTTTTTAATCTTAAAAGAATCACCTTCAATTGGATGGAGTATACAACCAACAGTAGCAACAACAACTTTCTGGCCTTTATCAACATTAGGAGCGCCGCATACAATACTTAGGACCTCTTTCCCAATATTCACCTTTGTAAGACTAAGTCGGTCGGCATTTGGATGCTGTATTTTTTCGATCACCTCACCAATCAACAAACCATTCAAACCTCCTTTTATAGATTCAACTTCCTCTATAGCCTCTACTTCAAGACCAGAATCTGTTAATCGCTGTCCAACTTCTTCAGGGCTAAGATCAGTTTCGATGTACTGTTTTAACCAATTGTATGATATTCGCATAAAAGAATGAGATTTTAAGGCAACAAAAATAGCACTTTCCTGATTCTGACAATAAAAAAGAAAGCCCGGATCAATCTAAATCCAGGCTCTTATAAATTCTTTGTTAAAATTTTAGTTCAATGTTTTCAGAGAAGCAAGTTTAGCCCCACTATTTGAGTTATACTTAATCTGTTGTATCCATTGTTTTCCACTATGCTCTCTGTACACAATACTGATTACTGCTTTTTCCTTTCGAGATGGTCTTTTTCTGATCTTTCTATCAAAATAAACGTGAAGAATTTGCCCATCAGAACGCGTTTGCCCAACTAGATCATTGTAATTCAACACTTTGATCCATGGGTTATCATAAGGATCGATTTCATCGAGTTTAATTTTCCCACCTCTTACTTTAAACCTAAAGGATAAAGAAAGTTGTCCGTCATCAAATTTCTCGAGAATTAATTTTGGAGCACCTTCCGATTCTTCAACAGTTGGTTCATTTGTTTGGTACTTTTTACCTTCAATCTTTTCTACTATTTGATCTTTTGCACTTCCTTGTTCTCCGTTCTTACGCTTTTTTATCTTTCTAAGTCGTAAAAAAACAAGTAGCAATATAAGAAGCACAACAGCTCCTCCGATGATCATTAATGTATTCGTATCCAAACTAATATTTTCCATTTGCAAGTGATTTGATATCAAATTTAAAAATATGAATAAGTAATAGCGCTAAATTTGATACTTTTTATAAGTATTATACAATTTTTTGTCAGAAAAGTTGAATTATGTTGAATTAAAAATCAGCTAAAACCAAATATTCAATTATTCTACCGTTAACTTTAAAAAATATACCGTAAATAAAATCGGTTTGTTTCGAATAGAGAAAGCTATTACTTTAGACCCAGGTTAAAAGGTTTATGATGTTTATTGTTGACACATCTAGTTCAGCAAAAACATTAATTGACATTGAGGTTAGCAACGAGCGTTTCTTTTGAAACGCTTTGTTGTTTTATAGATGTACCAGTTTCACAGTTTCTTTCGAACTACTCCCTCTATATTCTAAATGATAAATTCCGGAAGCAAGGTCCAGCGTAGGAATTGTAAAATTTTGTGGAATTTTTCCATGCAATTTCACCTCCATTTGAAAAATTAGTTTCCCACTTGAATTGAAAATACTAATTTGACCTTCATCAGAAGTATCTGCTGGTGCTTTAAGGGAAATAGTTACCTGGTCAGTAAAAGGATTTGGATATACATTTTGTATAATTCCACTGACCGGTTTTTGCAAGGGTCGGATTCCAAGAAAATTCTGAAGGTATTCCATAGCAATTCCATAATCAGGAATTCCGTATCCGAATATATCATCAGGACTATCGTATTGATGAGCACTTTGAATGATCGCTTCCCTTATTTGCAAAGAAGTAGCACTTGGAAATGCTTGCCATAAGCAAGATGATATTCCTGAGATAATAGGTGCTGAAAATGATGTGCCGTTAACGAATGAAACGCCATTGTTTCCTGTGTTTGCAGTTGCGGCAGCTGTCCCTCTTGCAGTAATATCTGGTTTAACTCTTCCATCAGCAGAAGGTCCTGCGGAACTGAAAGAAGAATGTGAACTATCGGAAGTTATTCCTCCAACCGCTAAGATATCTATGGCGTCGGCGGGTGATCCGATATAATGCCATGTTTGAAGAAAATAATTTCCAGCACTCACCACGATCAACATTCCTTTTTGCGCCGCAATACCAGCTCCTATTGCTACTCGAGTTGTTTGTCCATCAAGGTCATCATAGGTGTGATTTAATGAGGTATCATCAAAAGTTGTGTAACTCAATGATGTAGTTACGATATCAGCTCCAATACTATCAGCTAACTCGGCTGCAGCGATCCAATTATCCTCTTCGATCTCATATTCCGAACCTACATCTTCTGTACGTGCCAGGAAATAAGAAGCTCCAGGGCCCGTTCCTTTCAATTGATTTGGAATTATCCCTGCCATGGTACCCATCACTGAAGTTCCATGCGTACTTGAATGGTAAACATTATCATCCCCATCAACAAAATCGTGTGTTCCTACAATTCTATCATCATCAAATAAATGATCAAAAGCATCTACATTATCTAAATTAGAAAACCCTCCATCACAAACGAATATCAACATTCCTTCACCTAAATATTCCAATTCATGTAAGGCATCTCCATTGATCTCTTCCAATTGTGCCAATGAAAATCCATAATCAGCTGGATCATAAATTTTTTCACTTGCTGCTACCTCTTCTACTTCATATTTACCCTTTTTCAGGATCACCAGTGATTTTACCTGACTCACGATACTCAACAACTCAATATCAGCGATCAAGGTCTCATCTTCAGTATATATCGTAATAGAATTAAACCATTTAGAGCTATGAAGAAGATTTATATCTCCTAATGCCAGTACTTGATCAATATAACTTTGGTTAACAGGAATATCCTCTTCCGTAACATCAATATTCTGGGCATCTCTTCTATCAATCGCTTTTTGCGATAGAAATTCAATCGGATTATCGATCGAATAAGTACTATTATCTTTATCGGTAAACTGAACCCAATACTTATTAGGTGCTGTTTGGGCAACTACTGAAAAAACCAGTAGTGAACTCACTAAAAACGTAAATAATTTTTTCATTCTATTCCATATTTAAGGAGTATTAACTCCAAGCTATTCCCTTTAATTAATTCCCCACTTTGAATACTAAAATCGGCACTGTATTCATAAACGGGTCCAATATTTTTTTGAAAAATCTCAAATGCCCTAACATATTGAATTGCATTTTCCTCTTTTCTTTTTTCAACTCGGATCGTATTTGGAAAAATAAGATCATCAATTCCAAAAGTAGTATTCAAATCTGAATAATAATAATCCCACTCATCTAAAATGTTGTAAATATTACCATCCCATGACTTATTAGCATACACAGGGTCCGTCAATTTTACATAGCGATAATTATCTTCTACCCAATGCATGCTGATCTTATCCCACTTTATCAAGATCACATCAAACGCTTCCCATATTGACAACGAATCTGGGCGAGTGAATCTTTCTAAGCGAGAATGTTCCAATTCCTCATCGTAACCGATAAATTTCATTTTTAGTTCTGTATATGTGGTATCAAACACATCTACAGCCGCATCAATTGTAATGAGTGTTTTAGAATAGATCCAGTAAGCATCTTCTTCCAGCGGAAAGTAGGCCAATGCTTTATACATCTCAGGTTTTTCAATACTTTCTTTAGAGCAAGCTAAAAAAGTTAATAGTATTACAACACCGATGAATAAATTCCTAAACATCTTTTTAATGGACTTCTTTCTTGATTAAATTACCTTTTTCATCATATAGCAACTCCTCCCCAATTAGAACATCGTTCTTATAGTTCCCTTTTCTTTTTATTGTTTGCCCTTGAATCTCTTCTATATATTCATCCTGATCATAAGAGTTTTCCTTTTCCCTTAAGACAAGGATCTTCTTCCCGGTATTGTTATACTCAACAAAAGATCCTTCTTTTAGCCCCTTTTTATAATTATAGATGTTTTTTATCAAACCGGAATCGTAGTATTCAATAAATTCACCATTTTTCGGTGTTTCCTTTACAATAATTCCATTCTTATAATTTATGACTGATTTAAGTGAACCATTAGAATTATAAAACAACCACATTCCATCTCTTTTACCATTTATATAGTCACCACTTTGCATTTTCTTTCCACTATCATAATAGTTACTAAAAAGACCATTATAATTTCCACTCATATAAACCCCTTCCATCTCCTTATTTCCATTTGCGTAGTACATAATAAAAGGCCCACTTTCCAAATCATTATGGTAAAGTTTTTCCACCGCCACCTTTCCATCAGGGTAATAGCTAATTGAAGGCCCCGTTTTCAATCCCTTTTGGTAATCTTCCATTAAACTCAACCATCCGGAATTATCATAATATAACCATGTACTATCTTTTTTCTTGTCAATAAAAACACCTTTAGCCATTATTTGGCCCCCATTATAATACACTTCCGACCTGACCTTACTTGTTTCATAAGTTGTTTTTGATTTTATGTTACCATTTTCATAATAGTGCTTAAAAACACCAACGGGAACATCATTTTCAAACTGTCCTTCATAAAACAAGCCGTCGTTGCTGGGATAGTACTTCTTCCAGGGTCCTTGTTTATTTCCTTTACTATCCGTTTGATTGATCTCTTGACCAATTAAAGTAATAGATAATAAAACGAGAAACACACTTAAATTAATCCTCTTATTCATGGTAACAACAGTATAAATGATCGTACTTTATATACAGCGAAAATAAAGGCTTTTTATTATTAATGCAGTAAACTAACTAGTTCTTAATAAACACTTGTGTACTATTAGCTGATTTCCCAATTAATATCAATTGATAAATTCCCTGAGATAAAAAACTAACATCAATTTGAATAGCTTCCCCAGCAAAATTTTCAATCCTTACTTCTCTTATTTTCCTTCCTGACATATCACTTATCACAATCTTTTTAATATAGAAACTTGGGGCTGCAGACAAATTAATAAAGCTTGATGTTGGATTGGGATATATTAAGATATTATTTGCAGAATTTAGATCTTCAATTCCAAGACTATTTAAATTTGCGCCGGACAATGAATTAGGATCATCTTCTGAAGGATCCAACCAGTCCATTAGGCGTTCAGAAGCCAACGATCCACTATCCCATGATTTATTAAATGCACCATAATAGTCTGCCTGATCATTGCTACATGAA
The DNA here is from genome assembly GCA_030591505.1 of Flavobacteriales bacterium. Classification (GTDB taxonomy): domain Bacteria; phylum Bacteroidota; class Bacteroidia; order Flavobacteriales_D; family JAHECK01; genus JAHECK01. Next base: position 11,221 of record JAUVAY010000056.1, read on the forward strand.
GCAAATCCTCCTCTTAATTGACCAATTATTTTACCCGATTGATTATACAAAGGAGAACCTGAAGACCCGCCTTCGGTTGTTCCGGAATCCCAGTCACCTACTTCCCAATAATCAGTTCCTGACCCACCAAGGTAAGCGCTTAAACCAGGGGAATCGACATCAGTACTAATTTTCATAACATCTCCACTTGGATGATGTAGCCCTACTGTAGAAGTAATAAATAATGTTGACCTGCTCCATCCTGAATAGTATACATCATAATCTGATGGTGGTGCAGCATCCAATTCAAGCAATGCAAAATCATTAGTAGTATTTGATGCGCGTACCTCAGCACCAAAAATAGAGTTTCCCAATAATCCATTAACTGATGGATCACAGTCATCGCTTATATAGTTAAAGATAAACGACCAAACACCTAAATTAGAAAGATCTGTTGGCAAGCAATGTTCTGCCGTTAAAAAGTAAGGCGTTCCGTCTAATGAAGTATTATTGACAAGAGCACCTGTACACCACCTACTCCCATTTTCGTTAATGATCATAGCAACTGATCGAACCTCATCAGTCCAAGGATCTCCATCGCTACAACTAACATTAATATTACAGGAACCGGAGTCTCCAAAGCCTTTATTTAAATGAAAAACATCGCGATAAAGGTGGGTTACAATATTAATCTTCAATGTCCCTCTGTAGTCTGCATTCGAAGGTTCAGAATACAAAACAAACACTTTATCGCCTTGAACCGGAGAAACATGTAAGACATTCCGTTCATTATTATTTAACGATGTGATCGCGCCATTAACACTTGTCTTATTCTCGTTAAAAACAAATAACTCCCCACCTTCAGGCAGTCGAAAATCACTAAATAAAACACCCACACCATAGGCTCCATGGAGGTTTAACTCGATAATCCAATTCGCATTCCCTTCATCATCGATGTAGTTAAACCCTTCTTCAATTAGATCTATCTCTCTATTAAATGGAATTGCAAATCGCAAAGGAAGCTCCTTCGTAATCGATTCTTCTTTATCTTCATTTAACATTGCCTTATGATCGACCTCAGGAAAAGATATGCTAGGGATAGCTACATTCATCTTTATATAGCTGTCGTCGGGGAGCTTTTCTACGATTATTTGCGATTGTAGACTTATAGTAAGAAAGGTAAAAAATAGTACAATGGAATATTTCATTGGTAAAGCTTTTTGCTAAGATACAATCCAAATTCAACTGTTAAAAATACAATCATAAATAAGATTCTTAGTTTTTTCATTTCTAATCAAATCCAATTAATCATTGATGGTAAAAATGGGGAAGCTTCTTTTTTAAATTAACAATACTCTTTATCTATTCACTTTAATTTTAGCATATAAAAGTTGAAAGAAATTTTTGTCAATAATTGAAAAATAGCGTGATTATTACGTAACTTTAAGACAAATCTTTTAATTATGGTTATCGACATTCCGATTAGTGAGATCATGACCACACAGGTTATTTCTCTTGAAAACGACGAAAGCCTTAAGAAGGCAGAGCATTTGATGAAAAAACATCACATTAGACATCTTCCTATTACTAAAAATGGAAACCTGGTCGGAATGCTAAGCTTGACTGATCTTCAACGAATCAGTTTTACAAACGCCTTTAGTGAAGAAGGTCAAAATAGTGATTCTATCATTGATGATATGTTTAACATCGATCAGATCATGACACATCATCCGGTTACTATTGATATTAAAGAAGGAATGATAAAAGCTTTAGAAATTCTTGTTGATAAAGAATTTCACGCATTACCAATAGTAAATGAGGGTAGTTTAGCAGGAATAATAACAACCACAGATGCTATAAAATACTTGTTAAAGATCTGTGAAATTTAAATTTGAACATTAATTGAAAAGAAGGTGTCCTTTTCGCTGATCTCACGAAAGTGAAAATCAATTTTATCTGTACTCTCGCTAACAATATCAATCAATCCAAGGCCTTCGTAACTGGAGTCTACAAGTTTACTTTTCTTCAAATTCTTTACATACAACTTTCTCAATTCGTTGTAGTCCATAGAATTTAACGCTTCTATATATTCTTTTAAAGCAGGAACTCGATTCGCTTCAACTAAATTACCCGTAGAAATCAAGTAATCATTGTCCTTCTTACCTAGTATAAATATACCCTCCTTGAGTTGTTTATTCTCTTGTGTATGTCTTTTAGCATGATCAGCAATGTTCTCTAACATTTCCATCATAATAATATAGACCCGTTTCTTTATATTAATATTCCCCTCAAGGTTTTGAATAGAATCTTCAAAGATCTTCAAAATGGGTAAAATGCTCGCCTTTGCAAAGTCACCTTTATAAACCATTATAGTATTAGTTTCATCTACAAGCTGATAAAAATCTTTAAACGCTTTTAAATCTAATGGCTTATGCTGTTCATGTTTTTGTGCTTGCATTTGGTTTTGCAAACGCACAAGAAAATAGAAAACAGAAAGGTTTTCATCTACTTTTTCAAACTCATAACAAAGTGGAAAGGTCGATTTTCTAGCTAATTCAATCAATCCTAAACCTGCACCACCTTTTTCAGAAAGCTGAGAATTAACAAGTGTATCAAGGTAGAATGATTTTAATTCGTCTTTTGTTAAGGTCTTTAATTTATCCAGCGTTTTTTTAAGGGGACTAACTACCGAGTTATTCAAGTAATTTATCGATGCTATATAATTAACATCTCCCAGGTTTCTTGTAATAAAAACACCCTCAGGAATCTCGTAATCAGCACCTATTTCACCATGCCTAACTATGTTTTGAAAACACTCAACAATTAAAAATGAGATTTTCTTCTTTAACTTGGTTAATCCTTCAAAATTTTCAAGGTTATACTCCGTTAACTCAAGTATACCTTCCGTCATATCATCATTATAGGATCCCTGAAAAAGAAAAGTTAAATGATCTTTCGATAGTATATTATAGAATTTCTGTACCGTATCGATCGGCATAGGAAGGTGAGTTAGTTGTTTGTTAAAAAATAATCGCTATAAAGATACATTATTTATAATCGAATATCGTAGATAAACGACAATTAATCTTCACTTTTTATTCATTCGTCTTTGTTTATAAGTTTCACATCAAACTTATGAGTATTAAATATTTTTCATCTCAATTCGTTGTTTTTCTAATGTATCTTTGCCGACTATGAATTTTGAAATATTTGAACTTTCTAATGGCATTCGGTGCATTCATCAAGCAAGAAACACTAAAATAGTTCATGTAGGATTAATGATCAATGCTGGAGCCCGTGATGAAAGCAAAGAAAAAGAAGGATTGGCTCACTTTATTGAGCATGCATTATTCAAAGGAACCAAAAAAAGAAAGTCGTTTCACATTTTAAATAGGCTTGAAGCTGTTGGTGCTGAGCTAAATGCCTATACTACAAAAGAAGAAACATGCATTTATGCTTCTTGTTTAGAAGGTGATATTCCAAGGTCACTTGACTTGATAAAAGACATCGTTTTCAACAGTACTTTTCCTGTTAAGGAATTGGAAAAAGAGAAGTCGGTAATCATCGAAGAAATTCAATCATACCAAGATAGTCCATTCGAATTGGTGTTTGATGATTTTGAAGAGCGTATTTTCAAAAATCACTCATTGGGTAATAATATTCTAGGCAGCAAAGAAAGTGTAAATCGCTTAAGTCAAAAAGACATCTTTAAGTTTCAAAAAGACCATTACTTCACCAATCAAATGGTAATTTCAATCGTTGGTGGAACCTCGCTAAAAAGAACGAAAAAGCTTGTTGAAAAATTCTTTGGAGATGTCCCGGAAAGAAGAGGTGAAATAAAAAGAGAAGTGCCATTAATAATTCCCGAATTCAAGGAAAGAATCAAACTAAATACCAATCAAGCGCATATCATAGTGGGAAATACTGCCTACTCTGCTCTACATCCAAATAAAAGAACACTTGTGTTACTCAATAATATTTTAGGTGGTCCAACAATGAATAATCGACTTAGCTTAAGTCTGCGTGAAAAGAAAGGCCTTGCCTATCATACTGAGTCGCATTATACTTCTTATACTGATAGTGGATTAATAAGCATCTATGTTGGATCGGATCAAAAAAATATTGATAAATCAATTCATTTAGTAAACAAGGAAATTGAATTATTCAAGAAAAAGAAACTAGGTGTAAGGCAAGTTAATATGGCGAAAAAACAGATCAAGGGGCAAATTGCTTTGGGGCAGGAAAGTGGATCAAATGTAATGCTAGGCCTAGGTAAATCTTTGCTTTTATACGACCGTGTTGACACTTTAAAAGAAGTGTTTGATGCTGTCGATAAAATAAGCAGCGAAGCGATTCTGGAAACAGCTAATGAAGTATTTTCTTCAGCTACTAATTCAGAATTGATCTATTACTAGAATGGATTTTTTAGATAAAAATATTGAGCAATATGCGCGACTTTTCACGAGTCCTGAATCTGATTTAATGCAGGACCTTAATCGTGAAACGCATATTAAAAAACTTATGCCTCGCATGCTATCAGGACATATGCAAGGTGCATTCCTTAGCATGATCAGTCAGATGCTTAGACCAAAAACGATTCTTGAAATTGGTACCTACACAGGTTATAGTGCTATTGCATTAGCTAAAGGGCTGCAGGAAAACGGAAAGCTTTATACCCTGGAATTCAATGAGGAACACGAAATAATGGCTAAGTCTTACTTCGAAAAAGCTGGTTTGACTGAAAAAATTGAATTCATTTTAGGAGATGCAACGAAGATTATTCCAACACTGAAAAATGAATGGGACCTCGTATTTATTGATGCAGATAAAAATAATTACGGTCTATATTATGACCTTATAATTGATAATGTACCTTCCGGAGGGATCATCATTGCCGACAATGTATTATGGAGTGGCAAAGTGTTAATGGATGATAGTAAACTGGATGAGGATACAAAAGCGATTAAAGCTTTTAACAAAAAAGTCATGGATGATGAAAGAGTTGAAAATATGATTCTCCCCTTTCGCGATGGATTAAGTTTAATACGAAAAAAGTAATGATATGATCGTAGATCTTAGGAGTGACACACTTACTAAACCCACAAAAAAAATGCTTCAGGCGATGATGATTGCAGAAGTAGGTGATGATGTTTTTGGAGAAGATCCAACTATTAATGCTTTGCAGGATAAAATGGCAAGTATGTTTGGAATGGAAGCCGCTCTATTTGTTCCTTCCGGAACAATGGCCAATCAAATTGCTATTAAAGTCCATACGAAACCCGGGGATGAAGTAATATGTGATCAGTTATCTCACATTTATAATTATGAAGGTGGGGGAATCGCTTTTAATTCTGGAGCATCTGTTCGCCTATTGCAAGGTGATCGAGGTATATTCACTGCCGAGCAGGTAAAAGCTGCTATTCAAGGCAATGATTCTCATTTGGCTCAGTCAAGACTTGTTGTTATTGAAAACACGGTTAATAAGGGAGGTGGAAGTATTTGGTCATTGGAAAAGATCAAAAAAATTAAAACTGTTTGCGTAGAACATGGCCTGAAATTACACTTGGATGGGGCACGCCTTTTTAATGCTTTAGTTGAAAATGGGGAAGAAACGTTTGACTATGGGAAAATATTCGACTCGATAAGTATCTGTCTTTCAAAAGGATTTGGAACGCCAATAGGTTCAGTAATAATTGGAGATAAAGCATTTATTCAACAAGCGCATCGTTACCGTAAAATTTTTGGAGGAGGAATGCGACAAGCTGGTTTTGTAGCAGCAGCTGGAATTTATGCTTTGGATAATCATCTTCCTATGCTTAAACGCGATAATGATAATGCCAAATTAATGTCTGAATGGTTGAAAGACACTTCTAATGTAACTGGTATCATGCCTGTTGAAAGCAATATTGTTATTTTTAATCTCGATCCGAAAATCACTACATCAATCTTTCTTGAAAAACTAGAGGAGAAAGGGATTCTTGCCTATCCCTTTGGTCCGACAAGCATTCGCTTTGTTAGTCATTTAGACATTAGTGACGAACAAATGAAACATCTGGAAAAGTCGCTTAAATCACTTGAATAGTATTAATGAAAAAGAAGAATAACAAGTCCTTTCTTTTTAAATCACTTCCAATAATTTTTGGGATTCTGGAAAAGATCAGCCCTAAATTATCAGGAAGACTCGCCCTGTTTCTCTTTATGCGTCCTCCTCGATTTAAACGTCCGGAAAGGGAAGTCAGCAATTATGAAAACTCAAAAAAATCATTTTTTCAGATCGATGAATATAAAGTAGCTTGCTATGAATGGGGTGAAGGACCAGCAATATGGATCATGCACGGATGGGCAGGAAGGGCAAGTCAATTTTTTGCAATTACAGAGGCACTGGTCAATTCAGGATATAAAGTAATTGGAATTGATGCACCAGGACATGGGGATACTAATGGTACAACTTCCAATGTTTTATTATTTGAAAGATCGCTTCAGGAACTTTATAAAAAATACGGTAAAGCTTATGCTTTTATCGGACATAGTTTAGGTGGAGCCACGGGTTTTTATGCACTGAAGAATGCCATCCCATTCGAAAAATATATCAGCATCTCCGCTCCGATCATTCCTGAATTAATTTTACATGAATCATTTGATAAAATTGGAGCCAAACAACTTACGATAGATACAATGTGCGATTTGATTTACAAAGAGATAGGTACTCCATTTAAAAAAATCACTGCTTCTTATTGGGCCGAATTTGCTCCTGCTATTCCTTATCTGATCATTCATGATGAAAACGACAAAGAAGCAAGTATTGATCATGCAAAAGCACTTAATAAATTACTTCCTGGTTCAACCCTTCATATAACAAAGGAACTTGGCCATATTCGAATAATACGAAACCCAGAGATCGTGGAAGAAGTAGTTAATTTCCTAAATGATGACAATTAAAACAGTATAATCAATGCTTATGAAACAATATCAGATAAAATTTGGAACCGATGGCTGGAGAGCCCTCATAGGAAGAGAGTTTACTGTTGAAAATGTAATTCGAGTAGGAAAGGGAATAGCTCAATGGTTAAAAAACAACGCAAAAGAAAAACCAAGCATTGTTATTGGTTATGACACACGATTTGGAGGTAAATTATTTTCTGATAGTTTGGCAATTGCCTTAACAGAAGAAGGGGTTCATGTATTGATGGACAATAAATTTGTTACTACACCAATGATCTCATTGGCTGCTAAAAAATTAAATTGTGATCTGGGTATTATCTTCACTGCAAGCCATAACCCTCCAAGTTACCAAGGCCTAAAAATTAAAGGTTCTTATGGAGGCCCGGCACTCGATAGTTTAGTCAATGAAATAGTTGATCTTATTCCAGCACGCGTTGAGCTCCCCGGTGAAAATGAGTATATAGAACTTGATGAAAATAACTTATTCTCTTCGGTCGACCTTGAGGAACTTTATACAGAAACAATGCTGAATCGTTTCGACAGTAAAGAGCTGAAAAAAAGCCAAGAAGAATTTGTGTTCGATGCCATGAATGGCTCCATACAAGATTATATTCAGGGAATTTTCCCGAAAATGAAATTCATTCGCGTAGATCCTTGTCCAACATTTAGAGGAACCTCCCCAGAACCAATAGAGCGGAACTTACTACCATTGCGAGAAGCTTTGCTAAACGGAAATTATCAACTTGGACTAGCAGTAGATGGAGATGCCGACAGAATAGGATTGATGGATCGAAAAGGAGAAGTCATCGATGCACATCATATCATGTTGATCCTGATATGGTACCTTGTTAAATATAAAGGTCAGACCGGAAAAGT
>JAUVAY010000090.1 GCA_030591505.1 Flavobacteriales bacterium
GCCATCCAGAAATCGACGAAACCCATTATCTCCAATTGTATTTCATCAGGTAATTTTATAATACTATCATGTTGAAGATTGAGACTTTCCTTCTTAGGCCAATTGTATATATCGCGATCTGTCCAATCTACACCCAGCCAATCCATTCCAAAGGTATTATCAAAATCATAAGGAATAAATTCAAATTTCCCTGATTTTGGATCATCGTATAAATAGTAATTATTGGCTGTATAGAGATAGCTATCCCAATTCCCAATCGCCACATCCACTGCCAATATCTTTAAATAATTTTCTACATTAAAGCGAGCTTCCAACCTAACTTTTAATTGATCAATGGGTGTATTATTAAGAATATCCATAAGCTCAAGAAGACCTGAATAATCTTCTAGTTCTTTATTTATTTTAAGGTCGTAGGTATAAGAAGTCGAATCATCAAACTTTCTATAGTTGGCCATGTCGTCGCCTTTGTACTCAAGACTAGCAGGACTTAAGCACTTATATAAATTTCCGATTTTTGAATCAAAATAGCTTAGCGCGAATTCTTCATCAACGTGTTCACCTAGATTATAGAGTCCATAATATTCTCCATTTACATACAGATCTGTAAATCCCGACCGACCCACAGCTACATCCATCAATTCATAGAGTTTTATCGTTAAATGCGATCGCAGGTGGGTCGGATCATTCCAGAAAGCATTTAGGTTTAATTTTTCTAATGTCTTATACTTTTTCCCTTTTTTAAAGGCGTTAAAACTGATCCTAAACGACTTTTTATCTGCAAATCTGGAGGTATTTCCCTTTATCCTAAAACCAACATTTTGAACAGTATCAACTCTATTTTCATAATGAATAGTAAACACTGCGGATTTTATAATTGTAGAATCTGCACGCGCCAATATTGATGACAAATCACTTGTGTCGATCTCGATTTCAACTCTGTGAACCCGTGTATCATCGAGTAATTCATCAGTCATTGCTGTCTCGTTCTTGCAAGACAGGGTAAGCATAGCTATTAATCCAATCAACAATAATAGAGGAGATCGCATAAATTTAAGTGTAATAGATAAATTCCTTGAGTGTAATAACGCAACGCATTAAACAGTCAGTTTTAAAATTACGCTTTATTTTTTAAGTGCTTCTGCGCCTATAATCACTTAAACTGCGCAGCGATAAAAGCCGTGGTCCATGCAGCTTGAAAATTATAACCTCCGGTGATTCCATCGATGTCCATCACTTCACCCGCAAAGTAGAGGTTTTTGCAGTGCTTGCTTTCCATGGTTTTCCCATTGATGCTCTCTAAACTCACACCTCCACAGGTAACAAACTCCTCTTTAAAAGTAGTTTTTCCATGGACAGCATAGCTATCGTTGGTCAGCAGATTGACCAGGCGATTCATTCCCTTTTTTCCGACTTCTCCCCATTTTTTAGTAGCAGAAAGCTCCGCTTTTTCCAGAAGGTAGCCCCATAGGCGGGAAGGTAGATCATAAGGACGTGCATTAGCCGTTAATTTATTGGGGTTCTCTCCGCTTAGCTTTCGGAGGACATCCATCACCAGGTCATTGTTCTTTTCGTTTACCCAATTAACCTGAACGCTAAACTTATAGTCGCATTCACTTAAAATTCGAGCGCCAAAAGCCGAGAGTTTAAGAATGGCTGGTCCGCTCATTCCCCAATGGGTGATAAGTAAAGGACCTTCCGAGCGCAGTTTTGTTCCTTGAATATTCACCACCGCATTTTCCACTACGATGCCCATCAATTCTCGAATAGACTCCTTGGGCATATTAAAGGTGAATAAAGAAGGTACGGGTTCTTCTATTTTATGTCCAAGGCTTTCGAGCCAGTTTAGCCCTTCTCTTTTGGGCGAACCACCTGTTGCGACGATCACCTTATCGAATAGCTTGCTGTCTCCTTCGAGGAAGGTTAAGGCCAGTTTATCGTCAATGGAAGTGATGGCAGAAATTCCCCTTCCTTTTTTAATGGCTACTCCTAGGCGACGGGCAGTATTTAGAAAGCAATCAATAATACTTTGGGAGTCTTGCGACTGTGGAAAGACGCAATCATCTTCCTGGGTAACGAGGGGCACGTCGCGTTCTTCGAACCACTGATAAACGTCTTGATTAGAAAACTGATAAAAAGCTTTTTTCAAAAAATTCTTTCCTCGGGGGTAGGCATCTGATAATTCTTTAATGCTGCTAGCTCCATTAGTAACATTACATCTTCCACCACCCGACACCTTTACCTTGGCGAGTAGCTTATTCGACTTTTCAAAAACAGTGACCTCGGCTTCAGGGAAATTCTCCTTAGCCTGTATAGAGGCAAAAAACCCGGCAGCACCTCCTCCTATAATGGCAATCTTCATAGTGCTGCAAGTTTACAATGCTTTTTTTAAAGGGGAGGCAAAGAGGGATAAAAATCGCCAAAACACACCTTTAATGATTGTAAGTGTCTAAGTATAAATACCTAGGGGTTTTACGGGATGGTAATGAGCAAAATTGCAATCTACCTTTGAAGGGTAAAACAGCGACAACTATAAACCATGACCTCAATTCAGTATAGAATGCATACAATATGGATAATACTCCACCTTTTCCCTCCTTGACGTTTCCATTCGATCAAACCTAGAAACCTATAATCATAGCCTTAATGTTTAATTTAAAACTAATACCATGAAAACAAACAATTACATATTATTACTTTGTTCGGTCATGCTTACGATCTCATCTTTTGCACAAGATCTAGCACCAACAGATTACGAACAAAGACTCAGTTACACTGAGTTTGAAACTGATTATTATCTCGTTCCGAAGGATGAATTAGATCACTTATCAAAAATAGATAAAGTAAAATTAAAGGAGCTCAAAAGCGAACTTCAATATGATAAATATATAAATAGTAGAAATGAGCAAACTACTATAATCTCATTATTAAGTACAGAAGGGATCTATCAAGATTGGATGCAACAACCTGAAAATATCATTATTGACAAAAGTGGTGTTAGCACCTACGCGAATGGGGGGGAATTAATTACAAATATGCCGCATAGTGGTACATATAATAAACTAACAGAAGAGGTTTATGATTTCAATCCTTTGTTTGTTAATCTAAGTATACCAAATCAAAATCAATTGGATCAGATAGGTAGTCTTCCAGAAGCAACCGTAACAATTTTATTTGATGGATCGATTGAAATATTAACCCCAATGAGAAAGATTATATACAATGAAGAGTACTTATATATGATTGAATTCCAATACGATGAAAACAATCTAGAAACATGGAGTAAATACACGTATTACTTACGACTACCTTCAGGTGAAGTCGTATATGATCGGATTAGAGAAAGTAATTCTGAAGAGTTTTTGAATGGAATTACTGTAAAAAAAATAAAAACAAGAGTATTTAGTAATTACACTCTAAGTTATGGAAGACAAAAAAGCGCAAGCTCTACAGATATAAATATTATAATATCTAATAATCAATCTGAAATTACTCTAGAGTACGATAAGTTTGGTCAAAACAATTCTGCCAGTGTTTATATTTATTCAACTAGAGGGAATCTCGTAAAGAGGATAAAAACAGATAATTCAGGTAGAGTTTCTTTACATGTTGGTGAATTAAATTCAGGAATATACATAGTCAGAGTTGAAGTTTCTGGACAATCATTAAGTCAAAAATTTATTAAACTGTAAAATCTTGAAAAATGAAAAATTTATATATTATAGCATTTATTCTACTAACCGTTGTTAGTTTCAAAGTCAAAGGGCAATCGCCAAATATCAAAGTTGAAAAATCAGATATCATTATTGTTGAAGAACCTGACGAGGATATTATAAATTCTCCTGCACCTTCAATGGTTGTTCAATCTGGAGTAGAAAAATTAGTCTTTTGGGTATATGGACTAGGAGGAAATAATACTTCTTGGTCTAAGGCATCTTATCAAACAGAAACATACTACCTAATTAATAATGTAATATCGGGGATCGATTATAGTAGCTATTCACTCGCAACTGCAGGTTCGGCACTAAAAGAAAACCTTATAAGCGAATCTAATTCGCAAGGAAGTGATGTCGTAGATCCGGCACATACAAACTTTATTATTGCCCATAGTCAAGGAGGTTTAGTAAGTAAATCCGCTTATAAAAGATTTGATATGCTTAATCAAGTTGATGAAAGACCTTTTGGCGGAATAGTAACTTTTGGAACTCCACATCAAGGAGCTCAAATATTGAATAATATACCTGATTTACTTGATTTTATTGGAAATAGTTGTAACGATTTAGCTGCCGGCCCAATTGACGAAGCTTGGGATGGAACTTGGTTTTTATCTCTTCTACCTGATGAAATATGGATAAATGCCGTTGCAACGACTTGTGGAATTATAGAAAATGAAGTCGTCCCTTTCCTAATGCAAGACTATCTAGCACCAGTTACTGAGGATTATAAGGTTGGCTCTCCATATTTAGATACTCTAAATAATTTTGATGAAGAAATGGAAACAGATACTGCATTAGCTATTCAAAAAGTGGCATTTTATGGAGTTGAAGAAGATCCAATAGTATGGAGAACAGTGTATTCGATTCTTAATGACGTTAATATTGAAGGTTCCTTTGAGGCTAATTACGACTTTGAATTTGCTACTAAAGCAAATACGAATATGAATAATTATTATGCAAAATACTTAGCGTTTAAACAATTGAGAGATAATTATCTTACGGCAGCAGCAGTAGTAACAGCGGCAGCTTGGGCTATCTTATTTTGGCAACCGTGGATAGCTGCAGGAATGTTTGCAGTAGGTGCTACTTTTGCTATTTTAGGTAATGAAGCAGGGGGTGTTGCTATAAATTATCATAAAGGGTGGAATTGGTATGTTAATGTCGAAGAAGTATATTTATCATTAATTGGTGCTATACGATATGAGCGAGTAGGTTGTGAGTGTGATTGTCTAGTCAAGTATGGTAGTGATCCATCGCCGATTAGCGAAACTTTTACAATGAATTGTGACGTCGATGAAAATTGCGATTCTTATATGGATAATCCACCTACAAATGCAAATGTAATTTGGTGTGATTTAACGGAAGTATGGGAGAATGTTAGGTTACCAAATGATGGTGTAGTTTTACAAGAATCCGCTCAAGACTATATTGGAGCAGATAACGGAGAAAATAATCTTATGTATGAAACAAATCACATGCAAATGAGAAATAATTCGGAAACAGGTCTGAGACTTCAAGAGTTAATGACTGGGCTTCATGGAGATTTTTTCGCAACTGATGATAGACCAGAATAGATTTTTTTATCTTTAATAATTATGAGAATCATGAAAATATTTATACTAGGTTTACTTATACCCTTCTCTTTTTGCAAGAAACCTCAATTTGAACCTACACCTCTCCCTACGTATGGTTCACCAAAGCCAACAATAATTTGGAAACAATTATTATCAGAGGACAGCAGCTACAACTCCTCAATAGATCCTTTACTTTTTGGTGACTTGATTATTACGAGCGCTGAAAATTCTGGTGGTGGGAATGAAAAAATTCTAGCATTTAATAAAGAGACAGGTGATTTAGTTTGGAGTTGGGATGATTATTTATCTGGAGTATCACAGTCCTTGAAACGGCACCAAAGTATTATTATTGATAATTCATTAATTGTTACTTCTTTTTATGATAATTACTCAATCAATATTGAAAGTGGAGTAACAAATTGGGGAACAAATGACCTTAGCGCTGGAGGGCCAAGAATTTCAAACTTTAACAACACTATTTTTCATACTCGTATGTACGGTTCTTCACCACATAGAGATAGTAGTGATATTATGATGTGTGATTATTTAACAGGCAATTGGCAAAAGCTATTTACAATTAATAATGTTGATAATTTTAGTCCTCATATAGAACCACCTGCAGGATATATCAATCAAGATGGAGAAACTTTATTGATATTCCAAAATAGAGGTGGAGTTATTACTTCTTATTTTGATGATAGAGTAGATTTGTATTGCTACAATGTGGATCAAGACAGTATTGTATGGCTTAAAGAAGATTTTACTCCCTCGGGAAGTTCGAATGTTAACAATCCAATAGTGGAAGGAGACCGAGTTTATTTTGGTGGTAAATGGGATTTTTATTGCATTGATATTCCTAGTGGTGAAGTTCTCTGGACTCACAATTTCTATCACGATTTTCAAGGTAGTAATTTCGTTATTTATAATGATCTTATAATTATCGATCTTGATAATGGTGACTTGATAGCGATCAATAAAAACAATGGAAACCAAGCATGGGTAAATGAAGGATTATCTGGCTGTTGTACGGAATTACGGATTTATGGAGATAGAATTTATTTTGGCAACTCCAATTTGTTTATAGCGAATGCGAGTAATGGTAATAAATTATATGAATTTGAATCTCCTCATAGTGGAGGTTCCTTTCATAATGCCATTGCAGTAGATCTTATCAATAATAAAATGTACACCACAGATGGTTACTACCTGATGTGCATGGAATTACCTGAATAATAGTTTTCTGATTATTAATTACTATAGGTAGAGCCGCAATGTATTGCGGCTCTACTTTTTTTATTCTCTATTGAATAGCTTAAAACATTCTGTAAACATTTGTTTTCTATGTATCCTGTCAATTCGGGTGAATATTTAAATCTAGATTAATAGGGTGAACAACCCGAGAAGAATCAATTCCGTTACCGTATCAATGCATGTGCGACTATGACATTCCCATTGTTGGCTGTTCGTTCTATCTCTTTTGATGTAAGATGCATTTAGCGTTTAATGTATTATCGTTAGGAAAATAGTAGTAAAAATATAAATTGTCATTAATATTTTCCAAAATGATTTTACCATTGTCAGTGCAAATATTAGTACCATAATTTAATTTTTCCCTAAATTCTATTCTATTTTCTGACTGAGAGATAATTGTCCACTTACCTCCACATTGCAGACTAGGATACTCAATTTTATATATGTTTTTGTTGTTATCACAATTTAGTAGAATTGACCAACTTTCATTTATATCAAATTGATAAGCCTTACCAATCCAAATTCCATTTAACCACGATTGTCCTGTGTTGTTTTTGCTTTCTTTTTTAATTGGATTGGGACCTTCAATTAATTCCTTTATTTCAATTTTTGGGTTACTAATTACGTCAGGGTGTGAATTTTTTGGAGTGTTTAATAATAAAATACCTCCAATAGTAAACGCTATAACAAAAAGGGCAATAATCCAACTATTTTTATTTTGTTTCTGATTAAATTGTTCTCGTTCTTTTTTTTGACGTTCTTCATCTCTAATCTTTTGTTCCCTCTGCCTTAAATCATCCTCTGCATCAGGTTTATATTGAGGATCAGACCTTTTAAAGATATTCTTTTTTAAAAGATCATCATATTCTATTCGCTTTTGTTCATTTGATAATATTTCATAAGCGCTTAATACTTCTTTAAATTTCTCTTCAAAGTATTTATCTCCAAAATTCACATCTGGATGGAATTTCTTTGAAAGCTTCCGATATGCTTTTTTAATTTCCGAAAGATTTGCAGTTTTATTAACCCCAAGTATATTATAGAGATCTTTCATTCAACGAAGTGATTAATCATTCTTAGGCTTTTGCAATGATATCTTTCAGTTTATCAATATAGGTTGTCCAAATATCTGATTTATCTATATCCTCATTGTTGAGTTCTTTTTTAAAGTCTGCAATAACATACTTCAAACTAATTAAAAACTTTGCTGCATTAATTCTTTTATTTTCTTCATCAAATAAAACACCATTTCTAACAATTTTCCATTTGTTTCTAGTTTCTCCTGAATGCAAGATACCACACCTAACATCTTTATAAAACTCTTTTGGAATTCCTTTGTTTTCAGCCCCCATTATGATTTTTAAATTCTTGTAATCTATGAGACTTAATCCTCCCTTAGAGAACTCTTTAAATCTATCCTCTGAAGTAAAAAATATCCCAAAACATCTTTCACTATTTTGATATGTACTCTTTAAGTCAGATTCCCTAAATGAAACTATTGCCTCGATTAATAAGCAACAATTAGCCATTATTGCAAATCCATTTTTGTAATTTTTCACATAATTTCGATCATTAAAATCGAATGGTTTTAAATATCTGCCGTACAGCCTATCATATACTAATTGTGACAATTTATTCTTTTTCTTGTCTTTTATCCACTCTTCAACTTGCGTAATTGTAATTTCGTTGCCGTTTTCGTCAGTTGCTAAAATTGTGTTTTTCTTCATTTTTTATTTTTTTCTCCTAATTGTTCTTTACATCAAATTTTCTTCCTTTAATCTCCTCAATTTAGGATAGTTAATTATTTTCTGTTCACTTATGCGAATTACCGCTAACGGTTTGTATAATAATAGTAGCCGATTGCGGAACTCGAATTTTTCAAGTTACTACTAAATTTTATGCGGGCTACAATGTTCATAACTACTACTATCTAGGCTATTATTTTTATACTTTGTTGTGCGTTCGGCTTTTTTGTTCATTCGTTTAAGTTTTTTGCACATTCTTAATAATTCCCATATTTTATTAATGCCGTTTTTGAACCCTTTATTATTTCAAAACTAAAGTAAGCATCCTTGCTGTGTAGAAATTGTTCTCCAAAATCAGTATTTCTCACATATTCATATTTATTGTCATCTTTTGACCAACAACTGTAAATGTTTTCAAGACCGTAGTAAAAATAGCTTGAGTTTATATTTGGTTCTTGAGGAACTGGAAGTGTACAAATACTATCAAGCATAGTATAGAAATTATGGTCAGGAGGTGTATTAAATTCAATTGTGCTTTGAACTTCAAATTCAAAATCAAACTCGTTCAAATGCTTAAGCTGAGAGTCAACAACCTTAAATTTTGGAATTTCCACACCTAATATCTTTTGTATTTCAGTTCTATTTTCATAATGCTTTGAATATTTTCTGTGGATTTTTTCGGGACTTGGGAATAGTTGTAAAAAAAACCAAACAGCTGATAAACCAAAAATTACAAGCATTATTGTCCCGGTCAAACAACCTGTTTTCCATCCTTTTTTTATAAATTGATATATAACAGATACTGTTACAAGTAGCACACTTATAATTACAAACCATATGCTATCAAATATAAATGATAGTCCAATTAATATTGCTGAAAATAGGGGCAGTATCCACCATTTATCAAAACAGTAAGAGAACAATTTCTTCATTTAACCTTTCATTTTGTTTGTGTTAATTTTCTTTTAAGCTGACGCACAACAATTAAATATCAACATTGATGATATACAACTTATGTGTTTATCTCAAATTTAATAATTATCTACGTAATTTGAATTCAAAATTTCAAATTACGTAGATAATTATTAATGTACGCAACCGATGGTTACTACCTGATGTGCATGGAATTACCGGAATAATAATTTTCTGATTATTAATTACTATAGGTAGAGCCGCAATGTGTTGCGGCTCTACTTTTTTAACCTAGTTTTAGGTATAATAGTATTCGTTTTTACGATAGGACTAAATCAAAATCATCCGCACTTAATTTAATCTTTGTCGTTCCAATTACTTGGATTGATTTTCTGATTTGGATTCTCCTCTTTTGTGATATAGTGGTAGGAACTAGCTTAGAAAGCTCGATTTTTAATAGCCGATTAATTACAATAAGGTCATTTATGGTAAACGGCACAATTCCGTTTATTAATTCAGACATGTGAGTTTTACTTTTATGCCCTAAAAGGGTCATTAGGTCTTGTTGATTTAAAGCAAATTTTTTCAACTTAGCTTTTATCAATCCTTTTCTTTGAAAAACAAATTGTCTTTCCTTTTCAGCAATTAGTTCAGCTATATCGCTCTCTTTAATTTGAACATCATCAATGGTTGAAGAGGACCAATTCTTGTCTTCATACTTTTCAATTAAATCCCTCAATTGCTTTCGCAAAGGTTTGAGTCTAGCATTCTCTTTGCAAAGAACTCTAAGCTTTCTGTCAGCAATTAGAGCTCTTTCATACTCTAATTCATTTTTAAGCTTTCCAGCTTCAAAAACTTTTTCGATATCAAACTGTGTTTTCATAATCTAGTCTATATACTCGTTTACTTTAAGCCACTTTTTGATGCTGCCTTTGTTGTTTTTAAAAACTGCGTCATATTCCTGATGCGTGCCAGTCCAAACAACCGTTGCTTCACCTTCATCATCAAATTCAACTAAGATAAAAGTTCGGTGAATGTTAATGTCAAAGAAATAAAACCCGTCATTGTGGACACAATCTGCATCAGGCCTCGCTGCTTTTAATTCTTCCCCATTTGTCCAACTACCATCTTCAATATCTTTTATTAGTTGATCAATAGCTTTGACTAATTTGGTGTTTCCAATGCTCTTACGTTTAAGCTTCACGAGCTTAGATTTACCAACAAGTCTCATAATATATACACAAAGATATGAATTTAGTTCGGATATTAACCGAACTACACTTAGTTTAACGCCAACACTTGCATAAACCTATTTGGATTATTCAACTCATGCGTTTATCTCAAATTTACCATAATTGATAATTGTTTGAATGCATTATTTTCAAAATACGTGTTTATACGTAGACAATTAAAATCATTAAATAAATATATACACTACCGATGGCTATTACCTCATGTGCATGGAACTACCGGAATAAACAAAAACTAAAATTGAAACGCCAGAGACGCAATGCATTGCGTCTCTACTTGTTTTAACAGCATCTTCACTCCTACAATTCTCACTCCTTCACTCCTTTCACTTCCTTCGATTCCTTCACTTCCTTCACTTCTTTCGATTCCTTCCATTCCTTCCATTCCTTCCATTCCTTCATTTCCTCCATTCTAAGTACTTTACCCTATTTACATCCCTCTTCCTACCCTTTATCTTTACAACATGAAAAAGACAATCCTGCTTGCTAGCTTAATTATACTTGCCCTTTCTTATTCTTGTGTTAAGGATATAAAGTACCTACTACCCGATACTCCAGATGGTCCCGATCCGCTTAATCATCCTCTCCCGGAGATAATTTGGAAGCAATCGTTACGAATTAATAATGCTACCATAAATCGGAGTATCAACCCTATTATTTTTAATGATATTATCATTAGTTCCTACAAAACTACGGGTTTTGGAAACGAAGTATTAGTTGCCTTTGATAAAGAGAACGGTGAACGGACATGGGAATGGAGTGATTTTAATAGTGGAGCTGCTGTACAAAATTTCAAAGGAGACGAGAAATTGTATGTCCATAATGATATCTTATTGGCTTGCTCATCTCAAGACGATTATGCCATCGATCTAAATTCAGGTCAAACACTCTGGTCGAGTATGATCGAACATGGTAGCAACAATATGAGTCATTTTAATGAGCTTCTTTTTCATACGGATAGAAGTGGACCCTATTGGCCAAGCGATAGTTCAAGAATTCTCATGAGCAACATCCAAAACGGACAATGGTCGGAAGTGTTTACTATGCATAAGGAACACGGATATGAAGTTAGCATTGATGCTCCAGGTGTTTATATCGCTTCCAATTTGGATACCCTATTGCTTTTTCAGGTTCAGCGCTATAATTACCCATCAGATCAAAAGGTGGATCTCTATTGCTATAATATGACACAAGACAGTGTGATCTGGTATAAATTGGACTATACTGACTACGGGTTTAGGAATCGTCATATTCCCATTATCGATGGAGATCAAATGTATATTTCGGCAAAGGAAAAAATCCATTGTGTTGATATTCTAAGTGGAGATTTTATTTGGACCTATACTCCTTCGAGTAGCTGTATGGAAGACTATCAGTTATATAACGGACTTTTCATTACCTTTTTAGGAAATGGAGACCTGCTTGCCTTAGATAAGTTTAGTGGTAGTCAGGTATATCTGATCGAAGGACTTACTGGCAGTCCATCTACCTTTTCAGTGTATGAAGACCGCCTCTATTATAGTGATCGCTACCTTTTTGTAATGGATGTTAATACAGGAGAAAAACTATATACATTCCAAAGTCCAAATGGGATATACAGTTTTTATAACCCTCCAGCTATAGACCTTGAAAATAATAGAATGTTTATTTCGGATAAAAAAGACCTTTACTGCTTGCAAGTCCCCGAATAAAAGATAACCTCAATAACGAAAGGAGCGCAACTTGGTTTATATAAGTAGCGCTCTTTTTTATTTATAAGTGGGCTCTATTCAAAATAAGTAGAGAAGGTTGCAAACTTTAATCGTAATGCTTCTTGTTGCTCTTTTGCATCTTCAATATCCAAAGCAGCAATCAGCAAGTGCATGTTTCCTTCTATACCGTTAAAGAATGTATGAAGTTGATCAAACATTTCATCATTATAAGAATCATCTAGCA
>JAUVAY010000089.1 GCA_030591505.1 Flavobacteriales bacterium
ATACTTACGAAAGATCAGCTCCTATCATGCATGCTATTCGGTCGATCAAGCATCCTCTTGAACTTGAATTGATGCAACAAGCATGTGATATCACTGAAAAAGGAGTACGACGAATTTTATCTTTTATTAAACCTGGTGTTTGGGAGTATGAGATCGAGGCAGAGCTGCTTCATGAGTTTATAAAAAACAGATCTACCGGATGGGCTTATACTCCAATTATTGGCTCAGGGTTAAGCGCAACTGTATTGCATTATATCGAAAACAACAAGCAATGTAATGATGGCGATGTGATCTTAATGGATTTCGGCGCTGAATATGCTAACTACAGTAGTGATCTTACTCGCTCTGTTCCTGTAAATGGTCGATTTACAGATAGACAAAAAGCGGTATACAATTCGGTTTTGAAAGTTAAAAAAGATGCGACTAAATTATTAGTCCCAGGTGTATTTTTAAATGAATACCACAAGGAAGTCGGTAAATTAATGGAAAGTGAATTACTTGGTCTAGGGCTTATTGACAAAACTGATATTAAAAATCAAGATCCTGATTGGCCAGCATATAAAAAGTATTTTATGCACGGTACTTCACATTATATAGGATTGGATACACACGATATTGGTTCATGGGTAGAACCCATTAAAGCCAACATGGTGTTTACAGTAGAACCTGGTATTTATATTCCAGAAGAAAATCTTGGAATTAGACTAGAAGATGATGAGGTTGTACAGGAATCCGGAGAACCATTTAACTTAATGCGGAATATACCTATTGAGGCTGATGAGATTGAAGACCTTATGAATAAGTAGTGTATTTAGATCTCGCTTCACAGAAAATTCATTTTATAGATCAGGGAGAAGGCGATGTTATCGTTCTTCTTCATGGTTTTATGGAATCAGTGTTTATGTGGGAAAGTTTAGCTGATCGTCTTTCTCAAAATTTCAGGGTTCTTAGTATCGACTTGCCCGGTCATGGTAAGTCTGATGACTTGAAAGATGATCATAGTATTGATCACATGGCATCTTTAGTACATGAGCTATTACAAAAACTAGGTTTACGCTCTGTAAATTTGGTTGGTCATTCTATGGGAGGCTATACTGCATTGTCCTTTGTAGAGCAGTTTCCTTCTATTGTGAATTCGTTTACTCTCTTACACTCCAAAGCGGGCGATGATAGCAAGGAAGTTAAACAGCGACGTAAATTAGGTGTAAAAATGCTGGCTAAGCACCCTCATTTTGTGGTAAAAGAGAGTATTACTAATTTATTTTATTCTGCCACCAGAAAAGTGTTTTTAAATGAGATCGAGGCTCTTGTAAACGAAGGACAAAAAGCTTCTTACCAAGGGTACGCAGATGCGCTAGTAGCCATGATGAATCGTCCAGATCGTAGTGCACTTCTTATGAGTGAAATTCCAAAATTATATATCGCAGGAAAAAATGATCCTGTCATTCCTCTCGAGTTAAGTGAAAAAGAGATGTCCTTGCAAAATAATGGAGAAGCTTATTTACTAAAGAAGGCTGGCCATATGGGCTTTATAGAAGAAAAGGAACTTTGTGAAGAAACTATTTTCGCTTTTTTACAAAGGATGACTAAACATCAATAAATATCCAATCAATAGCTAAGCTGTTATTTTTAAATAAAATCATTCTTGTAGGATTGATACGTTTATAAATTTAATAAAGAATAGCACCTTTTAGGGATGAAAACAATTTATGGTAGTAAATCGACTATTAATGCAAACGGATTCATCATTTTCGGTATTCGTGATTTTCTCTGATTGTTTGAAGCAAATTTCTATCTTTAATGCGAAAATAAATCCTACCCTATGAGCTTAAAGGCCCTAATCGTTGATGATGAATTTCACGCTAGAAGTAATTTAGAAATGCTTTTGGATAACTATTGTGAAGATGTTGAAGTAATTGGATCTGCAGCCTCTCCTAGTGAAGCAAGAACACTTCTTGAAAAAAATAAAGTAGATGTCATCTTCTTAGACATTAAAATGCCAGGAGAAGATGGATTTGAGTTTTTAAAATCTATTGAAGATAAAAGCTTTGGAGTTATTTTTATTACAGCCTATAATGAATATGCTCTCGATGCATTTAAAGCAGATGCGATTGATTACTTAGAAAAACCGATAGATATTGATGAGCTGATCGGAGCGGTAGATAAGATAAGGAGGATTAAAACTTCAGACGCTCCGATATCTTTAAACGAGGATCTTGTAGACCTAATAAAATCGGTTGTTAATAAGCAGATAGATTTTGAAAAAACATCTATTCCTACTAAGGATGGACTTGTTATTGTAAATAATCAAGACATTGTGCATTTGGAAGCGAGTGAGAGCTATACCACCATTTTTCTTACAGATGGTAAAAAATACTTAAGCTCTAAGAATATTAAGGTCTTTGAAGAAAACCTTAATCCCAATATATTTTTTAGAACGCATAAATCGCACATTATCAATTTTGCTCATCACCTTAAAGAGTTTAATCGATCATTAGGAAACCTCGCAGTAATGAGTAATGATAAACAAATACCTGTTTCCAGAAGAAAACTGACTGAGTTTTTATCGAAGATCAATACCTTCTAATATGCGTGTTATTTTACGAATTCTTAGTTTGATATTCGTACTTTCTTATGGCCTTGAAAGTATAGGGCAGCAGCATACTTTTATTCATTACACGAGTGAAGATGGACTTCCTCAATCACAGGTAAATGATATAATTCAGGATCATGAGGGTTTTATATGGATCTCTACAAATGGTGGTCTTTCACGTTTTGATGGTAAAACATTTGAAAATTATTCTACATTAAATGGACTCACTGATAATCAGGTCTTTTCTTTGGATATTGATAAATATAATCAACTTTGGATCCTTAGTTTAACTGGTTTAACGAAATATAACGGTCATACATTCACTTTCTTTCCAATGGATTTTAATCCTGGAACTCTAAAAGAATTGTATTGTGATCAAGATACAGTTTGGTTTGGTTGCAGTAATGGTTTGGTGAAATTCTTTGATGAAAAATTTACCTTGTTTTCAGTCGAAGCTGTAAATGATAATGCTGTAAATGACATTCAAAGAGATAAAGAAGGCAATCTATGGGTATTTATGCATGAGGATGCATATATCTTTGATGGAAAGACGCTAAATACATCTTCAAGAAAACATCTTCCCTGGATTATTAAAGTTATAGAAACTGACGATGACACCTATATGGCGAGTGATGAGTTTGGAGTTTATAAAAATTACAATGATTCTTCTGCAGTTTTTCATAATCAAAATGGTCAAATTACCTCATCATATGTAAAAGATATGGCTATTGAGAACGATAATAAAAGTATCTGGCTAGCAACAAAAAATTATTTACAAAAATGGGACGGTGAAAATGTTTTAACTATTGATGAGAATAATGGTTTAGGATACAATAATATAAAGGTAATTTATATCGATAGAGAAAATGTATTATGGATAGGAACAGATGGGAGTGGATTATTAAGATATACGGGCGATCTAATTAGTACTTATACCACGAAAGATGGCTTAAGTAGTAATCTGATTATGAGTATTACTGAGATGAATGATGAGATGTTTGTGCTGAGCTATAATAAGGGAATTGATAAAATTTTACAAGATACTATTCAGCCCATTTTTTCGAGCCAGGGTGCCGCATTGGGTACAGGGTGGTGTATGGCCAGTATCAATGGTCATCATTATGCTGGGTATATATTGGGCTTAGTCGACCTTTATAAAAATAAATCAACTATTTATTTTAGTAAAGGGCAACAAATCGCTAATTCCAGAATCACTTCTTTATTTTGGGATGAAATAGACCAAGCTTTGCTTATTGGGTCGCAAAATGGTTATACGCAATTAAA
The DNA here is from genome assembly GCA_030591505.1 of Flavobacteriales bacterium. GTDB lineage: Bacteria > Bacteroidota > Bacteroidia > Flavobacteriales_D > JAHECK01 > JAHECK01. The sequence goes on from JAUVAY010000089.1 coordinate 3,878, forward strand.
AAATGATCAATTTACTATAATTTCCACAGAAGATGGCTTTCCATTAGCTGGGATACGGTTGATTCGAAGAGATATTGAGGAAAATCTTTGGTTTGCAGGTAAAAATGGAGTTGCAAAATATGACGGTGAAAACTATCAGGTATTTGATGAATCGAGTGGTCTGCCTTCAAAAAGCACATATAATTTAGCCTTTTACAATAATAAAGTATGGGTGGGAACGCAGAATGGTTTATGCTATATTGAAAATGATAGCATTACTATTGTTCCTCTTGGAAACACAACTAAAGACCTTTCTATCAATATATTAACTAATGATAATCGTGGGAGATTATGGATAGGTACAAACAACGGGATTTACGCTATCCAAATGGACAAAAATGAGTCCATTAATTTAATGCACTATGGAATCCACAATGGGCTACTGGGTTTAGAAACCAATATGAATGCATCCTATGTCGACAAAGAAGGAAACATGTTTTTTGGATTTGAAAAGGGGCTTGTTCGTTTCGATAGGCAGGAACTTCAAAAACTAGAGCTTAATTCGCCCCCTAAAACAATCTTGACCGATCTTCAAATCTATTTAAAAGACATTGATTGGAATTCCCGTGGTGATAGTCTTTCAATTGAAAATAAACTCCCGATTAACTTAGAATTACAACCCGACGAAAATTATTTAACATTCAACTTTTCAGGAATAAATATGAAAAGTCCAAATGATGTTAAGTATCGTTTTATGCTGATAGGAGCGGAGGGGGAATTATCAAAAAAATGGTCAAATCCAAGTACAAATAATTTTGCTACATTTTCAAACTTAAGCAGCGGAGATTATACCTTTAAAGTACAAGCCTCCAATGATATTAATAACTGGTCGGATGCTTTTAGTGAGTATTCTTTTACCATAAGAACGCCCTTTTATTCAAGCTGGTGGTTTCGGTCTTTAATTTTCATCTTTATTTCATCAATTGTATACCTGATCTATAGTTGGAGGATGCGCAGTATTCGTCAGGATCAAGAAAACACTCAGCTCCGCTCACAGTCAAAAATGTTAGCCTTAGAGCAACAAACATTGAATGCAAATATGAATCGTCATTTTGTATTTAATGCATTAAACTCAATTCAATACTACTTGAACAAAGAGGATAAAAGATCGGCAAATAGATATTTAAGTCGATTTGCTAAACTGATCCGTAAAAATCTTGATAGTTCACAGTCAAAACAGACGACATTGAATGAAGAAATTGAACGCATGATCTTGTATATGGAATTAGAGCAAATGCGTTTTGGGGATAAGTTCAATTTTAATTTCACAATTAATAAGGCGCTCAATACACGTCAAATTAAAATTCCATCTATGTTATTTCAGCCCTATCTGGAAAACAGTATTTGGCATGGGATTCTTCCTATGCAAGACATGGGGCATATTGACGTCACGATTGACCCTTTGAATGAAGATAGCATTAGTATAAAGATTTTTGATAATGGTATTGGAATTGATACCAGTATGAAACAAAAAAATGAAAATCCAAAAGATCACATTTCCGTTGGAATGGAAATAACAAAAAACAGACTCAATTTATACCGTCAAATTAGTAAAAAACAAGCCTCTGTTGTCGGTCCCTTAGAGATTCAAAAAGAAGGTAAAACAATAGGTACTCAGGTAGAACTCATCCTTCCTTTACTCAACTAAAAACAAGCTTCAATCAACTCTTCTAGCCAGAAATAATATTAAGAACAGATTGTTCATAAGCATGCTGCTTATCAACATTTGTGCTGAAAGGCCCTGTAATTAACAATCACAAGAACCCTTTGAAAATGGACTAACATTGATTTCACCATCTTTCTATGCATAAGAATTTGCTTATCCCGATTTTTGCATTAAATTTATGGTCATATTAAGGATGCTACCCATGAAAAAGTTTTACATATTCACCTTATTTATTTTTGTCGTATCCATTGGATTTACTTCTTGCCAAAAAGATGATCTTTATCGACCAGGAGGTCCAGATTCTGAATTAAACGAAGGTGATGATGGAACAACTGATCCTGATGATCTGATAGTTGATCCTGATGATGATGATGATGATGGTAAAGATAAAGGATAGAAATACCCTCTTCATATAGAAATTTTAGCTCCCTCTGGGAGCTTTTTTATTTCTTACAACTAACCAACACTACCTTTTAGCTAAAATGTTGACCGTTAATGAATTAACGGTGATTAATGAGTTTTATTTTTCTACTTTTAGAATAGCAAAACTCGATAATTATGCCAAATAAAGCTTCAAATCAACTCTTCTTGTTGATCAAATCGATGACAAAGCAAGAGAAAAGATATTTTAGGATCTTTTCTTCGCGTCATTCAAATGAAAAAAATAACTATTATACTTTATATCAAGTTATCGATAGGCAGAGTGAATACGATGAAGAAGCAATTATTAAAATGCTTAATTCCCATCAATTCGTAAATCGTTTATCCATTGCAAAAACGCGTTTGTACGATCAAATATTAAAGAGTCTTAGCGCCTTTCATGCACAAAAATCTGTTGATTCAGAATTGTTTTTTGTTTTACAGTCTATCGAAATTTTATACACAAAAGCACTGTATAAAGCAGCTTGGAAAAAACTTCATAGTGGGGTTAAACTTGCGCAAAAACATGAAAAACAATCTATTCTACTTCAATTGAATAATTGGAAACAAAGATTAATTGAAAAAGAAAATTATCAATCTGTTGAAACTGAACAAATCGACAACTGGTGGGAAGATGAACAAGGTATCATTGATAGGTTAAAAACCCACAATGCATTGTGGTACGTAAAAAGTAAGGTTTTTAAGATCTTGTTTTATAGTGGTAAAACAAGCCCAAGAGATTTGAAATATATTCAATCCCTTATGGAAGAACATGTAAGTCCGCTTATAGAAAGTGAACTATCTATTCGCTCTAAATTTCTATATCATCATATAAAAAGTGCATTTAGATTTGCAATAAAAGATTTGCATAACTCTTTTGAGCACCTTAAGGTAAACCTTGAGCTATTACAATCTCATTCTTGGTTATTTTCTGAAAACCCTTTCTCGGAAATCTCTATACTCTCTAATATGAGCTATATAGGAATAAAACTGGGCTTAGAGAAAGAGATAATTCCTATTTTTGAGCAAATGGAAAAGTGGCATAAAGTAGTTGATCAATCAGATGAAAATCTTAAAATTAGATGGTTCTATAGTTATTATTCGATCTTTTTGACAAAACAGATCAATGAAAATGACTGTTCAATACATACACCTGAAATTGAGAAGATCGAAGAAGGGCTTAACCGTTTTGATGATAAGATTCCTATCCTACGAAAATCAGATCTGAAAATGGCACTTGGAGTGTTTTATAACAAAGCAGGTGAGCATCGTTTAGCGTTAAAAACAGTTCATGATCTACTCAATGAATTATCTTCTAGGCAAAATGCTGAGCTCTATTTTACTGCACGGTTTTTCTACCTTTTGTTACTCATTGAACTCGACAAAAAGGATTATTTTGAAGTTGCCTGGCTAAGCACTAAGCGATTACTAAAAAATAATGACTTTACAAGTTTTGAAATGGAGGAATTAACGCAAGCTTTCGATGAATACAATAGGTCGCAGGATATGATGCATTTAATCGACCATCTTGCAATAATTCACCCTGTAAATAAATCAGAGAACCCGTTTTTTAGTTTTCATAAATGGGCTATAACTAAGAGTGTGAGTGTGAGTAAGCCTAATGGCAATGCTTTGGCATCATGATCTATTCTGTTTTAAAAACGCATCCCAACCCTGAGCACTTAACTCATGTTGAGTTCCATTTTTTGCTATAAGCTGAATACCTGCATCTTTATTTTGCATGTGTCCAATAACCGTTAGATTAGGGTTTCCCTTAATCTTATCATAATCACTTTGTTTTACTGTAAAAAGTAATTCATAGTCCTCACCTCCATTCAATGCAACAACACCTGGGTCTAATTCAAAATCTCTTGCCCGCTGATAGGTCATGGGATCTATAGGAATCTTCTCATCATAAACATTCGCCCCAAGCCCCGACTGATCGCATAAATGAATTACTTCAGACGCTAGGCCATCTGAAATATCTATCATAGAAGTGGGAACAACTTCCATTTTATTCAATAGATCAACAATATCAATTCGCGCTTCAGGTTTCAATTGTCTTTCTAAAACATAATCATTACCATCAAGGTCAGGCTGAATATCCGGATTGTCAACAAAAACTGACTTCTCTCTTTCCAATAACTGAAGCCCCATATAAGCTCCACCAAGATCACCACTAACAACAAGAAGGTCGTTTTCGTGTGCACCTGATCGGTATACAACCTTATCTTCTTCAACCTCTCCTATCACGCTTACACTTATTACAAGCCCTTGACGACTCGCACTTGTATCTCCACCCACCAGATCAACTCCATAATTTGAACAGGCTAAATAAATCCCACTATAAAGTTCCTCAATAGCTTCAACACTAAATCGATTAGAAATAGCAATGGATACTGTTATTTGTTTTGCTCTTCCATTCATTGCATAGATATCCGATAAGTTTACAACTACCGCTTTATATCCAAGATGCTTTAAGGGAACATAAGAAAGGTCAAAATGAACACCTTCCAGCAACATATCTGTAGAAAGTAATTTTAAATGATCGCCTGATCTTATTACTGCTGCATCATCTCCAACAGCTTTTAATGTGCTTTCATTTTGGGAAGTGTTTTTCTCAGTCAATAGTTTAATCAGACCAAATTCACCCAAAGAATCAATTTCAGTTCTTGCCTCTTTACTCATGCTGCAAAATTAATGGAATATTAATTCGATTCTAGAAAATTAACCTGAAGTTTGATTTGACTCTTTAAGAACTCAATATTAGCTTAAACCCTTTACCATGTTCATTGATGATCTGAATGCTGGTATCAACCTTTAAATGCTTTCTCAATTTTGTAATATAAACATCCATCGATCGACCATTAAAATAACTATCATCCCCCCATATTTTTTTAAGGGCAAAATTTCTATCTAAAATTGCATTCTTGTTTTTATACAAAAGAAATAAAAGATCATTTTCCTTTGTTGTCAGTTTCACAAGCTGATCCCCATTCATTAATGTGTGACTTTCGGGGTCAAAACTAAATATTCCTACTGTAAAAGGTCCTTTTTCTTCTTCTGCACTTTGACCTGCTCTCTTTAAAATGGCGTTAACTCTCGCCAACAATTCTTCCATGCTAAACGGCTTAGTCATATAGTCGTCACCTCCAGCTTTAAAGCCTTCCAATTTATCCTCATTCATCGATTTTGCTGTAAGAAAAAGAATCGGTGTTTTTTCATCGATCTCTCTGATCTCTCGAGCAAGTGTAAACCCATCTTTTAGCGGGACCATGACGTCAAGAATCAAAAAATTATAATCTCCTCGAATATATTCTTCATAGCCAGCAACGCCATCTGCCTTTAAAACAGTTGGAAAACCCTTTGCTCGTAAATATTCTGATAACAACAAGCCTAAATTAGGATCATCTTCTACTAATAAGATCTTTACATTTTTACTCATAGCTCAATGGTAATTTTAGTGTGAATTTACTCCCTTTATTTATTTCACTTTTCACTTCAATACTCCCTCCCATTCTATTAACGATATCCCAAACATAACTCAATCCTAAGCCAAACCCTTTCACATTATGAACGTTTCCGGTAGGAACGCGGAAAAATTTATCAAATATCTTTTGAAGATGGTCCTTACTTATTCCACGACCATTATCTTCCACCTCCAAAATTGCCCATTTATCATCTGATTTTATTCTAATAATGATGCTTGGACTTTCTGTTGAATACTTAATCGCATTGTCCACTAAATTTGAGATAACATTCAATAAATGAACTGGATCTGTAGATACAATAGGGCTTTTTGATGAATACTCTTTCTTCATTTCTCCCCCATTCTTTTTAATATGAAGATCAAATTGATCGAGTTTCTTAATGAACTCATTTAAATCTATTCGTTCAATTTTTAAGTTGACTTCTCCCTTATCCAAAATTGAATTTCTAAGCACCTTCTCAACCAATACACCCAGCCGCGAATTCTCTGCATGAATAATATTAATATATGCATCTTGCTTGTCTTCAGAAATGACAATGCTTTTATCCTCCAAGGCTTCACAGGCAAGAGATATGGTTGAGATAGGCGTTTTCAACTCATGTGTCATATTACTTATAAAGTCATTTTTGATCTCAGATAATTTTTTCTGTTTAAATATGGTTCGAATCGTAATGATAAAAACTGCGATAACGATGAGAATAAAAAGGGCTGAAACACCTAACATTACTCCTAAAGGATGAAAAACATCTGTTCTGATATTGGGAAATACTACACTCAAATAATAGTTTTGATTGAAGGAATCACCTGGAAACATATTTACTTTAAAGGGTGAATCTTGAATTAATAAAATTAGTTCTTCATTTTCAATGTCAAAAAATTCACTCTCTTCTACATTTCGATAAGATAGCACACCAAAATAGAACTCAAAAGAGAGTCCCCGCGAACTAAATGCTTCTCTAAGCGACTCTTGAAGCATGTCTTTGTCGATTTGTTGCTCTATTGGAGCAAAAAGTTCGATTTCATTTATCTCTTTGAGCAACTGCTCGTATATAATTACTTTATCTTCAATCCCTTCTTTACTGATCTTGATCTGTACTGATAAGGAGTCATTGAGTTCATTAATAGTAGATTTTGTCCAAACGCTAGTTTCCAGGTTTTCCAACTGAAGTATTTGCTCCTGTTTAATTAATTGTTTATTCAGGTTTTTATCATGAATTTCGATAGTTGAGTCAACTCCTTGAATAAATACAAAGTCACTTGTTTCTTCTCCATAAGTAAAGTGAATATTACCTATCGTATCAACTTCAATGATAGCGTCCAATTGATTTAATTTTTCAATCCTCCTATAGGTTTTTTCTTTATGCAATTTTTGTGTCACCTCATTCATTGCGGTCATTACCGAACGCTTAAACTCCACCCTGCGAAGATCAATCGCATTCCTAATCCAGAAATATTGAATAGATATGATCCCTATCATGCCAAGTGACATGAGAACAACTAAAACGTAAATAGTCTTTCGTTTCATTCGCTTAAAAATTTGCGGTAGCAATAAAAAAGCAACTCCAACTTTAAATTTCTACTGGAAGCGCTTCGTTCTTGCATAAATTACAATCAACTCTTTATTGTAAATATGAATTGATAAAAATAGTATTTCTTACAAGCAACAAAGTTATAAGAGTGTTCATTATCAAGGTCTTCCTTAACATTCTTTAACGTATGTTAACCAATTGTGTGCAAGTAAATAAAATGATGTAATTAATTTTGGGTCAATCATTAAAACAAAAAATCATGAAAAAAGCACTACTCATATTGCTTGCTATTGTTCTAGTAGCAGGGATCAATGATCTTAAAGCACAAGATCAAAAAGAAAAGAAAAAAATAGAGAAGAATGTCAACGTTGAAAAAAATAATGGTGAAACAACTGTTACAATAACTGAATCAGAAGGAGATAAGACCACTAAAAAGGTACTGACCGGAGAAGAAGCAGAAGAGTATCTGGAAAATCAGAAGAGTGAAAGTTCTTACTTTTTTAGTGAAGACATGGATGAAGGCGGCAACAAAGTGATCGTTATGGAGATTGAGGAAGGCAGTGGTGAAAATTTCGTTTGGGTATCTGATAATGAAATGGAGATGGATTTCGACTTTGGAGAACTCGAAGAAGAACTTGAAGCTTTACGCGAAGAGTTAGATGACTTAAATAAAGAGGAGATCGCTTTACGATTAGACGAGATCATTGAAATGAAAAAAGAAATTCAGAAAGTGCATATAATCGAAATGGAGCAATTACATCATGAGATGGGAGAGCTACATGAAATAATGGAAATGGAAAACGTTAATGTAACAGTTGTAGAAGAAGATGGTGTTATGATCATTACAAAAACAATTGGTGATACAAAAACGGTTGAAGAAATAAAGATCGATGGAGACAATAAAAGAAAGCAAGTTTATGTTATTAGTAGCACAGAAGGCAAACATGAAGGACATGCAACGTCTGATAACCTTACAATGAATGTTTATCCAAACCCTAGTGATGGTAATTTTACGATCGAACTAGAATTAAAAAAGGATGATGTTGCTACGGTAAAAGTTCTTGATTTAAATGGTAAAGAAGTTTATAACCGGAGCGTTAAAGGCGCTGAAAAGCATGAGTTAAATGTAAAGCTTAAGAAACCTTCACCTGGTGCATACGTAGTAATAGTAGAGCAGGGTAATACTAAAATGAAATTGAAAACGATTATAAAATAATAATTTGAGCATCGAACGTAGATGATCATTTCGCAACAACAAAAAAGGGTCACGAAGTTTCGTGACCCTTTTTTATGTAGTATAAATTCTGATTACTTGATCACCATACGAAGTGTACGGTAATAATTAGCTTCAGTATTTGTCATTTTAACTAAGTAAACACCTGTGTTTACATCTGTAGAGTTGATCACTGAACGCGCAT
>JAUVAY010000207.1 GCA_030591505.1 Flavobacteriales bacterium
CTTTGCTGAAATACTTCCTAATTTTAAGTCTTGTGAAGAAGAGAAAACAACTGTGTCGATCTTTTGTTCTTTATAAAAGCGAATTAGCTTTTTTATTTTAAAAGGATTCAAAAAAGAAAGGTTTCCGGCAGTTACAGGAAATGTTTCTAAATTTTCAGCCTTTGCTTTTTCCCATAATGGAGAAGTTGGATCGGCTAATAGATTTACTGTATAGCCTTTGTTTTTAAATTCAATAGCATTTTCAAGATGAAGCTTTTCACCTCCTCCCCAAAACTTGATGCTATTAAAAAAACAAATGTTCTTCATGCTGGTTTTTTTGTCGCAGTGTATTAAAAGAAGAGTAGTCCGCCTCAACTTTTATCTTTAAAGTTAATGGTATAAAAATAACCATTACGACACATTTTTCGATCTACTACTATTCGTTTTATCTTTCTTATTTGTTAACAAAGCTTAAAGTGTGATTAATTGAATGATTGGGATGTTTAAAAGAGTTGTTGGTTCATTCTTCTTTATGCTTTAGCAATTGGGGACTATATTTGGGTAAATTTTAATAGTAGAAAGATGAAAAAGCTAATAAGTATTTTATTTATCGTAGGATTAATGAGTAGTAATGTTTTGATCGCACAAAAACAAAAGGCTAATCAAGGGCAAAAACAACGAGTGGAGGCGTTAAATGAGAAGGCAAAGACTGAACTTGATTTGTCTGATAGTCAAAGCAAAGAATGGGACGAAATTCAATCTTCATTTATAAAAGAGTTGAAAGAAATGAGAGATGACGATACTGTTTTGAAAGAGGATAAAAAGGAGAAAATGAGAGTGTTGAGAAAGGAAAAAGAGAATAGAATAAAGGCTTTGTTAAGTGATGAACAAATGAAAGAACTCATTGAACTAAGGAAAGAGTATGCAAATCAAAATAAGCAGGCTCGAGAGAATAATATTGGAAAGGCTAATAAAGGTAGTCAGATAATGAAAATGAAGGAGGAGCTAAATTTAAGTGAGGATCAGCTTGAAAAGTGGGATAGGATAGTAGTAGAGAACCGTGCTAAAATGAAGTCGATCAATATGGATGAGTCCTTGAATGAAGAAAGTAAAAAAGCGAAAATGAAAATGACAAGGGGAGAAGTACAAGCAGAGATCATGGCAATTCTTACTTCGGAACAACAAGCAATGTACACTACAAAGGTGGATGAATTGGGAAGAGGAAAGCACAAGCAAAAAAAACAAATTAGTGAATAGTTAAAAATAGAGCTTATTACATTGGTACAGAGTTAAATAATAGATAAGTATTAATTCTTTTTAATAATCAAAAAACCCACCAATTAGGTGGTTTTTTTTGTGCCGTATATTAATAAAGCCTAGTATATTTGCAAGCTTAAATTAGTATTAGTGAAGCATTTATATAATCAGCTGGAGAAAATCGTAGAATGGCGAAATAAGCACATTAAGCAACGCCCTTTTCTTATTATCATGAGTATCCTGATAGGAATAACCTCAGGGTTGATCGCAGCGACGATTAAAAAATCGGTTCATTATACAGAATATTTCCTAACGAATTTCTTTTCTCCTTATACGCCGAATTACCTGTATTTTCTTTACCCAATGCTGGGGATTGGGATTACTGCCCTTATTGCTCGATACATCATTCGGCAAAAAGTAAATGAAGGAATTCCAAACACATTATATTCTATTTCGAAGCTCCGGGGTAATATTAAACCTCATAATATGTTTTCTTCCATAATTACCAGTGCATTTACTGTTGGTTTTGGAGGGTCTGTCGGACTTGAGGGTCCAACAGTTGCTACAGCTGCAGGGTGGGGATCCAATTTTGGACGCTTATTTAAGGTAGATTATAAAACAAAATTATTGCTTATTTCTACTGGTGTTGCAGGTTCAATGGCAGCTATATTTCAAGCGCCGATCGCTGCAATTATTTTCGCTGTTGAGGTGATCATGATCGACCTTACTACCGCTTCGCTAGTGCCGCTTTTGTTTGCGTCTATATCTGCTGTGCTTACATCTAAATACTTGATGGGAGAAACCATCCTTATTCATTATGATCTGGCAGGTGAGTATGTTTTTTCTGATGTGCCAATGTTTATGCTGCTTGGGGTTATTTTGGGCCTTGGATCTGTTTATTATTCACGTTCATATTTTGCAATTGCGAAATTTTTCGACCGATTTTCCTGGACCAATAAGATCATTGTTGGTGGACTGCTTCTTGGTGTTTTCGTCTTTTTACTTCCTCCACTTTATGGGGAGGGCTATGAGACTGTCAATAATTTGATCAATGGAAATGTTTCAAATGTTTTCAATAATTCCTTTTTCTATTCAATGCAGGATCAATGGTGGGTCTTCATCGGATTTTTGGTCGCTTTGTTTTTTATTAAAATTGTAGCCGCCGCTATAACATTACATGCTGGAGGGGTTGGAGGAATATTTGCTCCAACATTATTTATGGGTGCCGTTGGGGGTTATATTTTTGCAAACCTTGCTAATAGATTAGGCTTTGTTAATGTTTCAGAAGGTAATTTCACTTTAGTTGGTATGGCCGGAATGCTTGCCGGTGTTTTACATGCACCGCTGACAGCTATTTTCTTGATAGCCGAATTGTCTAAAGGTTATTCATTATTTGTACCCTTGATGATCACCTCATTGATGAGCTTTGTTACGGTGAGATTGTTTGTTAGTAATTCAGTATATACTTTACAATTGGCTAGAAGAGGGGAGCTTATGACCCATAATAAGGATCACAATGTGCTGAAAATGATGAATCTTCAAAGTGAGATCGAAAGTGATTTTTCTGTAATACATCCTGATATGTCCTTGGGTGAATTGGTTGAAGTAGTAATGGATGCGAAGCGTAATGTTTTTCCGGTTACTGATGAGGATAATAGATATAAAGGATCTGTTACCCTCGATAATATTCGAAGGGATATGTTTAACAAGGATAAATATGATACTCTTTTTGTCCATGATTTTATGGTTTACCCTAGAGTGTCTATCGATATGAGTGATAATATGGAGAATGTTGTAGAGCGGTTTGAGAAGACGGGTGCATGGAATATCGTTGTTCTTGATGATGATAAATATGTAGGTTTCGTATCGAAATCAAAAATGTTCTCTGCTTATCGAAATTTATTAAAAGAATTCTCTGATCATTAATTCTAAGGTGATGCTTGAAGAATATAAAGTGCTTCTGAAACAGGCCGATCAAGAGAAGAAAAGCATCGCAAATAAAATAAAACGTTTAAAGAAGAAGAAAAAAGGGGAAGTAGATTCCTTGATGCATGATCTTCATGAAGAAGCTTTCGAGGAGATCGACTGTTTAAAATGCGCTAATTGTTGTAC
>JAUVAY010000112.1 GCA_030591505.1 Flavobacteriales bacterium
AATAATACGTTCTATCATGGATTTATTTTACATCAAAGTTAGGCTTCAAATGTAGGTTAAAAAGGGTGAATGGAAAGAATAGAAAGGAGTGGATGGGAGGAAGTAAAGGAATCCTCCTACGCTAAAGCTACGGAGGACAAAGGAAGTGAATAAAAAAGGAGTGAGAGAATAAAAGGAGTGAAGGGAGTGAATGGAGTGTGTTATTCTTTTACAAACCTCACTTCGAATAATTTAGGCCACCATTTACCCGTTACATAAAAAGACTGAAACTGAGAATTGAAAGCAATACCATTTAGGACATCAATATTTTCTTTGATTTCTATTTCATCCAACAGTCCTTCCATATTGATCAACGCTAGTAATTGTCCAGAGGTGGCATCGATCTTTGCTATATACTTTGTAGTGTAAATATTGGCATAGATAATCCCGTTTACATATTCTAGCTCATTAATATTATGCAAGGGGCCTTTATCACCAAAAACCTGAATTGTTTTGGCAATTTTAAAAGTTTGTGGATCCATAAAAAATAAATTAGCCGAACCATCACTCATTATCAAATAATCTTCATTGTGCGTAAGTCCCCAACCTTCACTCGGGTAGGTAAATTCTCCTATTTTATTAAAGTCCCTATCGTAATAGAATCCCTTTTTTCGTTTATAGGTCAACTGATAAATAGTATCATTTCTTAAAGTAATCCCTTCTCCAAAATACTGATCCCCGATATCAATCATCTTTTCAGGTTGATCCTCTCCTACTTTGATTTTTATCAAACGTGATTCGGTATAGTTCCCTGTACCTTCAAAAAGCAGTCCTTCTTTACTATCGTAAACTAACCCTTGTGTATATGATCTTGTATCATGTGTATAGGTGTTTATTAGCTTGTATTTCATTTTAGATGGAGCTACATCAGATTTTATTTTAATTCCGATTCTCCTTCTTGATGAAGTACCATCCGAAAACTTAACTACTCCTTTAATCTTAACATTTCCACCACTGCCATCCATTGTTGGGAATACATATTGAAGTTTGTTTCCTTCTTCTTCATATACCAATGTTCCATTAATAAACAGACTGACCTTTTCCGCAGTTCTAAGTTCCCCTTTTTTAAGAGATAGATCAAATTGTATTGTATCACCCCAAAGATACTCTGAACCAGATTTAGGTGATGTGAAATTTAACTTTGAAGCGCTTGATTTAAGACTTTTTGAATGGGTTTTATCTTCTTCACAGGAAAACATGCTTCCGATAAAAAAGACGATAGTAATAACAATAAATACCTTTCGAAAGCTCATTATAAAATTTGAAGCGGCAAGTTAATTCCTTCTTAAAGATTTAAAAGCCTTTCCAAGATTTTTTACAATATCGGTCGCTATCATGCTTTCATAACCTTCCTTTTTGGCAGCAAAATCACCTGCTAAACCATGCAAATAAACACCTATAATTGCTACATGAACAGGATTTTTATATTGACCGAGCAAACTTGTTAATATTCCTGTCAACACATCTCCCGAACCAGCTGTTCCCATACCCGGGTTTCCGGTAGAGTTAAAAACACTTTGCCATTAGGTGTAGTAATTCTAGTATATGCACCTTTTAACACCACAATTACTTTATGTGCCTTAGAGAATTTTATTTGCTCTTCCAGTTGCTCGTAGCTATTTTCACACTCACAAATTAATTTTTTAAACTCTCCCCCATGAGGTGTTAAAATCGAATGGGCAGGTACCTCATCTAATAATTTAGGTTCATCAGCAATAATGTTTAAGGCATCAGCATCAATAATGAGCGGATGGAATGAATCTTCTAAAAGATCTTCAACAAAATCCTTTGTTTTTCCTCTTGTACCCAAACCAATTCCCATTCCAATGGCAAGTTTATCCATCGGTTTGGGGAGTTTATCTTTATCCCATGATTTGATATATGAATCACCATTAGACCAACACATCAATTCGGGTATAGCTTGATGAACTGTGGCTGTTATCTCTTTAGGGACCATTAATGTTACCAAACCTGATCCTGTTCGCAATGCACCGCCTCCAGCCAATATTGCAGCACCAGCCTTTTGTGTATCACCTCCGATAATAAAAGCATGACCAAAATTTCCTTTATGGTCGAATTTGTTTCGCTTATGTAAGATCTTTTTGATCTTTTTCTTTATCAAAAAATAATAAGGTGACTCCAACTGTTCTATATACTTAGTATCTAAACCAATGTCAACAATTATCCAGTCGCCAATAAACTTATTATTTTCCTGCATAAAAAAGGCCAATTTTGGGACTTGAAATCCAAAAGTATAATTGGCATGAACGATCATATCGGGATCTGGATTAGCTGGTTTATCACTAAACAAACCAGAGGGAATATCGATGGCAATTACTGGTACTGATTGTTTATTGATATGATTGATCGTATAGGATGCCAAACCACGTGGAGATCTATTCAATCCTGTCCCAAACAAAGAATCGATGATCCATCCATTTTTTACAACTTTTAGATCTTCTTTCATATTAACCTCATTAATTTTAAGGTCAAGCCCTTCAAGTCGCTTATAATTAACCTTAAAATCATTGGAAGATTTATTAGAAAATCGAACAACGTTAACAATAACCTTATGACCTGCTTTTTGAAATAAACGTGCTAGAACTAAACCATCTCCTCCATTATTTCCAATTCCACAATAAATATGCAATGGTTTACCCACTATCTTTTTTCCTAATTTCTGTTCAATTTTGTTAAAACAAGCTACTGCAGCCTGTTCCATAAGATCAAGAGATGTGATGGGTTGCTTCTCTATAGTGTGGGCATCTACTGCCCTTATTTGTTCTGAACTTAAAATTTTCATAAACTTATTTTGGTCATATTTATTAGACTAAATACTGTTTATAAAAATAAGCATGATAATTCGGATTTTACTATAAGGTGATGAATTGTTTTTTAGAGCCTGATTTGGGATGTTTTTTGAAGCTATATCACAGACCTGCCTGCAGCAGGCTGGGTTGTACAGAGAGAAAAAGGAGTTACACAAAGAAAAAAACAAAAGCCCGTCGAAAAATCGACGGGCTTAAATAATATGTTCAAGTAATTATTATTCTAATATAATTTTAAATGATCGGCTATAATTTTGATCATTCAATTCCAAAATATACACTCCTCGGGGAAGCCCTTGTACATCGATTGTTTTTTGAGAACTAAGACTAGTCAATCTCTCGGTATAAACTGATTGTCCAAGTAAATTGGTCATCCTTATTTCAACATCATTCAATGTCAAAGAAGCTAATGATAAAATCAATTTATCATTTGCCGGATTAGGATAAACATTGATCATTTCCAAAGGATTTACTTCTTCTACAGCATCAATAATATTTGGACAGATAATAGTACTTTCCTGGCTAGTAAATTCACCCCCTGAAGCAACTTCATATCCATTGTACATCACGGAATATTCTCCAACACCATAATCACAGCAGATTCCATCACCATAAGAATCAAAGATGATAAACTCTACACAAGTATCTGGAATACATGCTTCTTCTTCATAAAGAATTGCACTGTTCGTATAAGGTCCACCAGAAGCTAACTCAACACCATCCATGCTATAAACGCCCCAAGAAGTTTCGGTACCCCATGTATCGGTAAGGATGTTAATTTCTAAAGTCCCTCCACCAATAATGGCATAAAACTCAATATCTCTATCATTATTATTCACGTTTTCATCACCATCATAAGCAAACTCAGCAGAAAAAATATGACTTCCACTTTCGCTAACAGTAATTTCACCAATATCAATTGCTTCTGACTCACCATTCAATAAAGTACCTGTCCAATTATACGTTCCTTCTAAATTACCATCCAAGTAATAATCAACATCCACAACAGTAATTTCTGACAGTCCATAGTTTTTAAGTGTTACTACAGGTGAAATTGTGGTCACATTGCAGTAAGATGACTCCACACCTTGAATTGATTGCATTCCAGGGTCAGTGCCTAAAATAACTACATCTGGCCAGCCATTGATACTTGTCACACCCGTACTATCTGGATCTAGCCATTCTTGAATATACTGGAATGATAAGGCAAGACGGCCATAATAATCATCTACATTATTTGAACAACTAGCGTATCCACCATGTAATTGGCCAATCACCTGGTAATTATCATTAAAAAGCGGTGATCCTGAAGACCCTCCTTCAGTAGTACCGTCTTCCCAGTCATTGATATGCCAATGGGTGGTTCCACCACCTGTTCCTGTAACATCTAAGTAACCAGATATACCAGTAACATCAGTATCCCAAGAGATCTTTTTCACATCACCGGATGGATGATGAATACCTACTGCAGTTCCAGGAGCTAAACCTGACCAATCCCATCCACTATAAAATACATTATAATCTTCCGGTGGAGTTTCGTCTAAAAGCAATAATGCCATATCCGTATCCATTGAATTGGTAGAATTCCCAGGTCCGGGAGTATTTGTGTTTTCCAATAAAGTAGAACCTGAAACAGATTGTGATAATATACCATCATTTCCATCTCCTCCTTCATCACAAATATCAGAATCGTAATTAAAATAGAATACCCAAGTGTTTACATTTTGTCCACTGATACAATGATTTGCAGTTAAAAAGTAAGGCGTTCCATCTTCTTCAACATTGTTCAATAATGAACCTGAACACCATCTAGTACCGCTTCCCAAGGTAATCATGGCTACAGAGCGAACTTGATCAGACCAATCATCCGCTTCCGGACAAACTACATTGTTATTACAATTACCAGAATCTCCAAAACCTTTATTTTGAGAAACTTCCTTTGCTATTTTAAAAACATCACGGTATGCATGCGCTACCGTTTCTATCACTAACTCAGCTTCGAAAGAAACATTGGCCGGTTCATTATATTCTATAACGATCTCATCTCCGGGAATCGCCGAAGTTCCAAGTACACCATACACTTTATTATTATCCGATGTGAAAGCACCAATCTTATAATTCCTATCAGAGGAATATATAAAAAGCTTGGCCCCTACTGGCAAATTATAAGATTCAAAAGTCACATTCATTGACAGGGCATCTTTTGACTTTATTTTTAGTCTCCAGATACGATTTCCATTAGGCAGATCAAACCAAGTTCCACTATTATCAGTCGTGAAATTTACATCGTGCCCATAGGCAAATCGAAAAGGAAGGTCTTTGTATTGTGCATCTATTGCATCTTCTGCTTTAAGCGCATCAACATTAACCGGTGACATTACTTCTTTCGAAGTTAGCATGGGAATTTTATCGCTTTTCCATGATTCAGGTGTACCTCCAGCACTTATCTGAGAAAACAAATAGGCTGGTGTGGCAATAAGTAATAAGATCAATAAGTAAATATTCTTTTTCATAGAGAGAGATTTATGTAAATAGTTTTAGTCAAAAAATTGACGATTTATAAAAAATATTGTTGCTTCAACAATTATAGCATTAATATATAATTATCGAAGATGATGTTTGAATAATTATTAAAAAAACAAACAATCGTCCTCTTTTTACTTAACAATAAGTTTTAAAATAGCACGATTACTTTCATTTGTAACGCTTACAATATAAAACCCCTTTGGATAGTCAGAAATATCAATCGAATACAATTCTGATATAATGTTCATCTTTTTAAAGATCACCTGTCCGTTTACAGAAATTATTTGAACGGAAGTGTTTTCAATTGAGCCCATATTGATCGTTACCTTTTCATTTGCAGGGTTAGGAAAAAGATAGATTGGTTTTTCATTCCATTCCTTTTCATTAACATCAAGACTAATCTGATAATCTGTCAATTCACCAAAACAATATAAATTAGTATCATTCAAACAAATCAGATCGTAGGTAATCGCTTTTGTTGAATCAATATTTATGACAACTATATTATCTCCCACACCTTCTCCCATTCCACTTCCTATAAATGTAATATTACTATATGTATCATACATAAAATCATCACTCCAATAGGCTGCTCCAAAGTCTCCGCTACAAAACACAACTTGGTTTGGCAGTACATTAAAAATTGGTTCAATTTCTGACCAAAAATTTATTGTATCCGCTCTACCAGAAAAAGAATTTGGTGTAATATCTTCATAAAGATTATCATTCTCCCACCATAATATTTGATGAAAAAAGACAAAAATATTATCTACAAATTGGGCATTTGAATCGACTACATTTTCTAAAAAAACCAGTTGATCACCAGAAATATTCCATTCATCAAGATTAGGATCCAGAATAATAAACAAATCGTTTTCATAGATGAAATGAAAGTATGTATCACCGTATCGACTTTCGAAAAGAGGTCGGTCAATCATATCATGATTACCCACGGCAAAATAAATGGGCAGGCCTAAAGAATCGATGTCAGCATCAACCTCATCCCAATCTTCTGCACTTGGGTCAACCACAATATCTCCTGTGAACACCCCAAATTTTATCTCTTCCCTACTTTGGATGTACTCAAATTTTTCGATAAACGGAGGATGTAAGCCAGGGTTATTTACACCTGCTGCTCCATAAGTATGGCCAGCAATAAAGAAGGAGTATAAGATACTATCGGATTGTGCGTAGCTGGTAGTGAAGCTTATGTTCACCACGATAAAAAATAGTATGCTCAACTTTGTAATCTTCATCGGACATTAAATCAGTAGCAAATTTACTGTGATTTATGTTAAAAAGACAATAGAAAAGAATGAACAACGATATCATAACTGTTTTTACAATGCTATTCATTTGACAGCCTAAAAGCTATAGACTTCAGTTCTTGCTCTCTTCTTGAAAGGCTATACTTATTAGCAACTTCTTTCCAGTTTTTAACCGCTGTTTTTACTTCTGCTATTATTTCATTAGCGCGATTAGATGATAGGCGGAAATACTCACAAACCTCCATCGCAAGATCAAGATCCAAGGAATTATCCTGATCTGAAATATTAAGTTTTAATCCTGTACCTGTTTCCACCGGATTAATATCATATGCTGGAGATAAAATCCAGCCTCCTTCCGTAAATATAAAACCATGATTTCGAAGATGATCATCTGTATTTGTTACACAAATACTAAATACAATTCTTCTCCAAAGTTCTTCAAGGTCCTTTTCTACATTCGCACCATGTTTTTGAATAAACTCTACCAACTCAAGATAACTAGCTCCATCCGAATGGTCCTGCCCGTCATTATAACCCAACATCGTCATTGCTGAAGCAAAGTGTATTCTTTCTCCATCTTCTGTCCTGTCAAATCTCTTTGTTAAGAAAGTATATTGATTGAAGGAGAATTTTTGCGCCTTAGATTCAGCCATATTTATTCCTGCTAGGATAGCCAATTCATAGGTGACAATTTCCCATCCACCAATATCCTCTTGATCATTTCGGCTGGGAAATTTTGCTATCCATAAAGCCCCATCATTATCAACTATATTCGCTTTGGGTCTAGCTCCACCTAATGATGCACCTGGAGCTACGAGCATGCTCAACCATTTTAAATATTCCTGATCTTTAATTACGTCATCCTCCTCTAATTTTAAACTTATCTGTTCCAATTCCCTCAAAGAAGACCAAGGAGGGCTAGCCATTTCCCAATTATCGTTTAAAAAAGAGCCATCATTCATTTTAAACCGCAACCCTCCCATTCTATGTCCATCAAACACTCCAAGAAGGTAATCGGTTTCAAAAAGCTTTTGTTCATCTCTATTTTCAGAACGTGCCAAGGCAGCCTCTCTTCTACGCATTAAGATACGACCCCAACGATCTGGAGAAGAGTCGAGAAACATTCCGAAGTTTACTTGTTCTTCTTTAAGAAAGTGTAATCCTGTGTATAATTGCAAGCTTGGATCTAGTATTTGGGAGGGACCATTCTGCAACCAATCTTCTTCATATTCAAAAGAAAACATTTCTTTTCCTTTCAATCGATCAGAATGCAAAACACCTATTATTAATGGCTCTTCCATTCCAATCCAGTCAGCATATACACTAATCGATCTCATATTTCCTTGTTTGTCATTACTTTTTCGTTCGTTTAGGAGCACGTTCTCTAGTACTGATCTTGGCATCTTGTAACTTCCTTCCCAATTCATCATCCTTAGCTAAGTGAAGAAAATCTTTTTCCAATCCCAACACCTGTAATACTAACAGATAGGAGCCAATACTAACTGAAGGAGATCCTTTTTCAATAGCCGTTAATGTTGGTCGACTGATATTAGCTCGTTCAGCCACTTGTTCAGAACTAAGCTTTCTTCTTAATCTGGCTAGCTTAATATTCTCTCCCATCTCACTAATAATCTTCTTCGTTTTGGGCAATATTACAATCTTCTTTTTCGTCATAACACAAATTATACTTTACAAATATAGTGCTTTTTGTAAATTATATTTAATCTTATACTGACAATAATTAAATTATGGGTTAGTAATTAATGGCAAATAGTACGATACTGTTTTAACAATGTATCTCATTGTAGGAGAATTATTAAAAGAAGAATTAACAATTGACGTCTTAAATATCTGCTCATATTTTATAAATATGCTGCTCATTATTAATGATTTTGAGCAGTATTCTATATTATTTTACGCAGAATATAAAATAGACAAAAAACCTCCAGTTCCCTAAAAGTCTCTTTTGATTATATAATACTTTTGCTTTTGGTAATTTTCGTGCCCCTAAAAGCGTTATAAAAGCTTTCAATTTTATTGAAATAAATACAATATAATAGTCAATGTTTTCCCTAATACTCTAAACCTTAACATAGATGAATCCATATAAAACACATGCTTTAAAATCAATTAAAATATTTTTAATATTACTTGTCAAAACAAAAAATTGATATACTTTTGCTGCGCTTCAATACGAGAAGTATTGCTATATGCAAACGGTCTGGTAGTTCAGTTGGTTAGAATGCCTGCCTGTCACGCAGGAGGTCGCGAGTTCGAGTCTCGTCCAGACCGCTAGGGGAAGTTAACGCTTCCCCTTTTTTGTGCCTAAAAGTGACGTAACTACCAGAGTGTCAGTAATTATACATAAAATGGGTTGATGATTTCCAATACTGATAAGCGAAATATAATTTCGAATATATCAAGTAAATGTTTGTCACGGTTTTTGAAAATCTAAAAACAGCGCCAAACAAAAAAACACTTCTCTATTAATACCCGTGGATTAAAATCCACGGCTAAAAAGTATTACTCGTCAGAGATCATACGCCTATTAAAAACTATATCTACTTAGTTATTAAAGCCTAATACAACCCCTGCCGCTTTACCATGTACTGCAAAAGAACAGGGTAAAAGCCCTCATTTACATCACATTGCACGAAATCAATTTTATACTGACCACATTTTACAGCCAAATTATGAATGAATTTTTTCATCCTTTTTTCATAAACTTCTTTGATCGAAGCTGGATTTAATTTGATACGATCACCTGTTTCCTGATCAATAAAAGTATAAGGTCGGTTTTCATAGTCTAACGAAACCTCATGCTTACTATCAAACACATCAAATATTACAACGTCGTGCTTATAATAACGCAAATGCTGTAATGCATCAAATAACTCATCCTGTCTACCGCTATTATCCATTAGGTCAGAAAAAATAATCACTAATGATCGCTTGTGGATTCTTTCTGCTACTTCATGTATTGCATCAACAGTAGCGCTTTTTTGTTGTTTATTACGATCGGGATTTATTATCTCTTCTAAATTTTGAAAAAGATGATGAACATGAAGCGAGTTGGACTTCGCATCAATATGCTTATAAATATTGTCATTAAACAGCGTAATCCCCACTGCGTCCCTTTGTTTTCGCATCAATTGAATTAAAGACGCCGCGGCATAAGAGGCAAAACCTATCTTATCGTATTTATCCTTTTTGTAATCAACATCCAAAGGGAAGTTCATTGAAGAAGACGTGTCTATTACGATCTGACAACGCAAGTTGGTTTCTTCATCATACTTTTTGACAAATAATTTATCTGTCTTTGCATATAATTTCCAATCTACATGCCGAGTACTCTCCCCTTTATTGTAGGCACGATGCTCTGCAAACTCGACCGAAAAACCATGATATGGACTTTTATGAAGACCCGTTATAAATCCCTCTACAACTTGCTTGGCCTTAAATTCTAGGCTGCCGAAATTGGCTATTTTTTGTCTGTCGAAGGAAAT
>JAUVAY010000049.1 GCA_030591505.1 Flavobacteriales bacterium
ATCGTCTAGTTCACCTTCTACCCTTGGTTCTTTGGTTTAATTACCTATAAATTTAATAAGGCTAATCTAAAGGTCATTGTGGTTAAGAAAACGTTTAGTAATAATCAGTCGCATTCACGCATTCATTCATTCACGCATTCACGCATTCAATCATTCACACATTCAGAACTGTCTTCGACAAGCTCAAACTGACCTACTGATTCCCGGCCTTCTGATTAAAACATCAACGAGTATCCCAGCACGAACCCGATCATGAAATTTATAATGCTAGCATTATTTTCTAAATTACCTCTTAATGGTATTCCTTGATCATTAATGATTAAAGGTTCAGAGAAATTAACAACATTTGGTAAATCAGAATCAAAACTAATAGCAATATCTGTCCCGAAAATGAATTTATTATTTAGTATTGAAAAAGTACTTCCTCCGGTAAAGTGATAGTAATTAATATAAATATCCTCAATATGGTTGTATTTAAATTCTTCTGAGTAACCTGCTTCTAATGATGTTGTGAAATTAGTTCGAAATCCCGTCAACATTGTAAAAGCTTCGTTTATATGGCGTTCATAACTCACAGCTATATTAACAATTGATTTCTGGCCATAACTTAGGTCTAAGAAATCAGATTCTGAAACCATATTTGTCGTTGTATTAATAAAATTGCCTGTCTCTTCTCCAGTAACTACCCGATAAGGTGCAATGTCATTAAAATACTCTATAGCAATTCCAAATTGATCCCTCTCGAATTCTATATTGTAACCCAAAGCGATGCTAAATGGAGATTTAAAATTAGCTTTTAAGTTATCCCCATAAGATGAAATTAAATGATCGTCGATCAAAACGCCAGTAGTATCTAAGATTAAATTCCCAACATTGGTTTGCGAAACACTTTTCTTATTGGATCCTCGTCCATAAATGTTATACGATTGCGTTGTAATATTAAGCCCGATCCTCGAGTGATCATTTATAGTATAGATAGCTCCCACCTTAAAGATCAACTTATAATTATACATAAAGGATTTGGTCAATGTTTGAAAACTGGAAGTTAAATTCTGATCTAATAAATTTGAAGAGACATAATTGCTCGTCATATTATTTTCATAATCAAGAGAGCGATAGGCTATAATAGTCGTTAGGCCTAAGCTAAATTTCTCATTAAACTTTTTTGAAGCACTCAGATTTACCCAATATTCAGAAGATCGCAAACGATAATCATAAATACCTTCATAGTCTCCCATAGATGTGGAGAGATTAGGAAATGAATAATCCTTTAAAAAGACTCTATCCTCCAATCTGATATCGGTATTTTGTTTTCCCATCAAACTAATTCCTAGTTTAACATTTAATCTGTTTTTTTTTGGAATTAGAAAGGACAGAAAAATAGGATCAAAATTACCAGTAAAGTGATTTAAATCTGTGTTTTTTCCAAAAGGGTTTTTATAATTTAAAGAGTAAATTCTAAAAAAGGAAGTGTTAAATGAAAATGAACTTTCCTGGTCGGAAGACATTGATGCAGGATTATAAAAGAAACCGGCATTATTACTTTTGGCCGCTACCAATGCTCCCGACAATAAGGTACCTTCCGTACTCACTTGTAAAGTCCAGTAATTACCTAATTGCCCTTTACTTTCATTAGCAATAAACAGCGTTAGTAGTAAAATTAGTTGAAGCGATTTTCTCAATTAGTTTTTTTTATAAATATTCAAAGTAAATATAATTGAACTAATAGTAGATTTGCCATATGCATAAAGAAATTATTCAACCATTTGGTAAATTTCTTCTGATCTTAATGATCACATTCTGTGCTACTCTAATCTCGGCACAGGAAGATGCATCTATAGACAAGGATAGCTCAGCTACTAAGGGGAATTTTTTTCAACGGATGATCGTTCCTGATAGCACTCAGTTATTTCGGTTTAAATTATTGCCAATACTTACCTACTCCCCTGAAACGCGCTTGGGATTAGGCGCAGGGTTTGTTTTTTATTGGGATTATGCAACTGCGAGTCCAGGTACAAACTCTTCGTTGGCCCAATCCTTTTTCTATTTTACGCAGAATAATCAAATCGATTGGACCAGTATACTTGAATTATATACGAATGAGAACAGGTTTTTTATCAGTGGAAAAATAGGCTACCTGAAATTCCCTCAATATTATTATGGAGTAGGGAATGACCTTATCGAAGAAGAAAAAGAGTCATTTTCTTTTAATCAGCTGTATGTCGATCTCCGGAACCGAGTGCTGATTAGCCACGGAATTTATGTCGGTTTGGATTACTATTTCAATAGCAATTACAATTTGATCTGGAAAGAGGACAGTCGATTTGCAAACGACCCATTTTATGTCGGAACTGAGGGCTATTTACTCTCAGGAATAGGGCCTGAAATAACCTATGATACGCGGGATTTTCCTTTTAATCCCCTTAGAGGGTCATACATAAGTGCCTTAATGCTTGTTTTTTCTGATGCGCTTGGAAGTGAATATAAATATAATTCCTATCAGCTTGATCTTCGTCATTTCATCCCAATCAATAAGAAAAAAAAATGGGTAATAGCAGTAAATCTATATGGTCTTTTTGCTAAAGGAGAGGTGCCTTTTAACCGACTTCCTGCCTTAGGCGGTAGTCAAATAATGAGAGGCTATTATAGCGGTCGATTCAGAGATCATAATTATATTGCGGGCCAATTGGAATGGAGAATGCCTATTTGGAAGATTATCGCACTCCGTACCTGGGTGGGTGCCGGACAGGTTGCTGCAAACTTCGATCAGTTTCATACTTCGGGGTTTAAAGCCAATATCGGGGTAGGAATCAGGGTTGAATTTGATAAGAAATCAAGATCTACTATTCGCTTAGACCAAGGATTTGGGGAAAGTCAAAGTGGATTTTATTTAAAAATTAACGAAGCATTTTAAAATGACAGAAGCAGAAGTATTTAATAAAATTGTTGAGGATAGAAGAGCGATCCGAAAGTTCGATGTAGAAAAAGTAATGCCTGAGGAAGTGGTAGCCCGATCTCTTTATCGAGCAACATTATCACCAAGCTCCAGCAATATGCAGCTCTATGAGTTTTATAGAATCCGAAAAAAGGAGGACTTAGCTACGTTGACAAAATATTGTATGGGACAATCGACAGCTAAAACAGCGCATGAAATGGTGGTGGCAGTTGTACGACTTGATAAATATAAGGAGCGTGCAAAACATAATCATGCTGTATTATCAAAATTATGGGAAGGGAAGGACGAAAAGAAATTTAAGAGAGTGAATAATTATTATGGCAAATTAATGCCGATGTTTTATTTCACAGATCCTTTTGGAATCGCAGGGTTTATTAAAAAGATCATCGTTTCTTTTATTGGATTAAAACGCCCGGTAGTTAGACAAGTAAGTAAAAATGATATGCGGGTTGGAGGGCATAAAAGTCTGGCATTGGCCGTACAAACCTTCATGCTATCCGTTCAATCCGAAGGCTATGGAACCTGTCCAATGGAAGGAATGGACTCAAAAAGAATAAAACGTTGGCTTAAATTACCGAGCAAAGCCGAGATCAATATGGTCATCTCTGTTGGCCCACCTAAAATGCCGGATGCTGTTTACAACGAACGACTTCGTGTACCTTATGATGAGGTGGTGAAGATGAAGTGAAAAGCGGGAAGCTCGGAGCTCGAAGACCGAAGAAAAAAACAATAAAGGACTCCAACTAAGAAAAAAAAGTAGTTTCGAAGTACGTTCCCCTCCTCGGAGGGGGCAGGGGTG
This sequence comes from Flavobacteriales bacterium, assembly GCA_030591505.1. Taxonomy (GTDB): domain Bacteria; phylum Bacteroidota; class Bacteroidia; order Flavobacteriales_D; family JAHECK01; genus JAHECK01. The sequence goes on from JAUVAY010000049.1 coordinate 3,756, forward strand.
GGTTATAGATCTATCTTTTCATTTTTTTTCCACGCTTCGCGCTCCCAACTTTTAAATTTTCTCCGCGCTCCTCACTCCGTGCTCCGTCCTTTTCACTACCTTTACACCGTTTTGGTAATGTCCGATAATGCAAAATCGAACGTTTAATAGGGAATCAGAAAGAATAATTGATTAATAATTCAAAACTGAGCTTTTCCCGAAGCCGTACACCCACCCGCCTTGGCGGGTAACTCTGCAAACCACTGTCAGCCTCAGGTTGATGGGAAGGAGGGTGAGCCGGAAGACCTGCCAGGACGGGGTATTTTCTTTTCGGGTTAAAAGAGAAAATATTAGAAACCGTGCGTAGGCATTCATAAATTTTAACGACGATGAGATCGATCAGGTTTACCCTGGTATTTGTTTTGTCATTGGGTACAGTAATGGCCCAAGATGGACCTTATGCTCCAGCCGCAGGTATGGAAGGTACTACTGCTTTGCATGCGGATTCAAGCGTATTTGTCCAATGGGCATCTTCATGCACGCTTCAAAGAGGATGGCTGAATATTGCTGATACCTCGCTGGGTCAAGTGAGTGTTGGTGATGAAATGAGTTGTGTTGGATCAGCAGGAGAAAATGGCATCGTTAGTTTAGGAGATGGAGGAAGTGCTACCCTTACCTTTAATGGAGTAGTTTTCGATGGTGAAGGATTCGATTTCGCCATTTTCGAGAATAGCTTTAGTGATTATTTTTTGGAATTGGGAATTGTTGAAGTAAGCTCCGATGGAGAGAATTATGTTGCTTTTCCTTCTGTATCATTGACTCAAAGTGACTCTCAAGTAGCGTCATTTGGATTATTAGATCCGACCAATATCTACAATCTAGCCGGAAAATATAGAGGTTTATATGGAACACCCTTCGACCTTGCTGAGTTAGTTAATATTGAAGGCCTGGATGTTAATGCAATCACACATATAAGAATTACGGATGTTATTGGAAGTATTGATAATGAGTATATTACCTATGATTCAGAAGGAAATACTATAAACGATCCTTATCCTACACCCTTCGAATCATGTGGATTTGACCTGGATGCTGTTGGTGTGATACACTGGAGTTCAATATCGAGTATAGATGAACAACTTAGATCGCTTTATACCCCATTTCCAAATCCTTTTTCTAATAAAATCACGATTAAAACGAAAATGACTCATCAAAAAGTTCAGATTCATGATGCGATGGGACGAATATTATGGCAAGGGGAGAGTGGAAGTGATGCGATTGTGACTGCTTTTACAGAAGAATGGAAAACAGGACTTTACATTATTCATATTATAAACTCATATTCTTATCCTATCATTAAGAATTAATATCATTTTTGGGATCTTGTTCTTTAGCTCTACGCTATTGGCACAAGATAGTCTTCTAACATTCACTTTAGAAGATGTATCCATCGTTGATTTTAGATCCGATCACCAGGAAGTCTTTAAACATATTGAACTAGGGCTGAATTCTTCAGAAATTGGACTTGAGGCGACCTTAGAAGATGCACTAAAGAAAACCATTCCTGTTTATTTTAAAAACTATAGCTATGGCGGAATAGCATCCATCGATTTTCGTGGAACAGGAGCGGAACGCACACAGGTTTATTTAAACGGAGTGCCTATAAACTCACCCACTTTAGGAAGCTTCGATTTTTCTCTCTTGCCTTCTTTTCTCATAGAAGAGGCGAAAATTCGTTTTGGTGGAGCAAGTATCGTCGACGGAGGCGGTGGAATAGGAGGGAGCATCCAATTGAATCAAAATACCCTATTTAAAGAAAGTAAGCTAGAAGTCATAGGAAGTTTAGGGAGTTTTGGAAATTACTCAGGTGGCGTGAAAGCTCAATTTTTAGTCAATAAATTCCGAAGCGATACACGCGTATTCTATCATCAGGCTGAAAATGATTTTTCCTTTGCTAATACTAGTAAAAAGGACCATCCTATTGAAAATAGAGAGCATAATCAATTAAGTCGTTTTGCGATTCAACAAAGCATGTCTTACACTTTTGATAAGTCAAATAGCATGGAGATCAATTTACTTTACTCAGCATTGGATCGTAATATACCTTCTGTAATCTCATCTGCGAGTTTAGGAGCATGGCAAGGCGATCAACTAGTACTTGGACAAGTAGTTTATAATAAGCTATTTGCTAATGAAAGCTATTTAAAGATCCGGTCTTCCTATCAAGCGCAAGTGAATAAGTATAAGAATGAAGGTATTGACGCAGATAATAGTGTAGGTGCTTGGAATAATAAAATTGATTGGGGAGGAAAGATCTCGAAGAAAATAAAGTATAATACTTCTTTCACCTATAATTTATATGATGTAAATACGGATGGAACAGGAGCCTATTCCGAACAACAATATTCAGGCTTGCTCGCAAGTGATATTCAACTTACAAAAGACATATCGACTTCTTTTGGTATTCGAATGGAAGGGAGAGATGATGAATTATTCCCCTCAATGCCTTTTGTTGGATTGGCATGGATGATACCCGCTAATATTGGTAAACTAAAGACAAATTTCTCACGCGTTTTTCGTTATCCAACCATCAACGAACGCTATTGGGATCCCGGTGGAAACCCTGACCTGAACCCTGAAGAAGGTTGGAATTCTGAGCTATCTTATGAAGTATTGATAGAGAAAGACCGATTTTCATTTCAATTTCAGTTGACAGGCTTTTATAGTATTATAAACGACTGGATATTATGGTATCCATCAACAGAAAGCCCTATGCTTTGGCAAGCACAAAATTTATGGAAAGTGAATAGTAAGGGGATTGAATGGGTCTCAGGGGTTAAATGGAAACATTCCAATAGCATGCAAACATCATTGCGGATCTTATATTCCTATAATGCCTCTACCATCATTGCTAATGAAGCGAATGATAGTTCATTGGATAATAAGCAATTGATCTTAGTTCCTCAACATATGATCCTGCTTCCATTGCTCTTTAGTTTTAATTCTTTTTCTACTGGAATAGATTATCAATTTACAGGAATTCGCTATACGGACAGAAATAATTCAAATTACTTAGATCCCTATCATTTAATAGACATTCGATTCAGTTATCTATTTAAAAAGGCGAATATTTCAGTCAATTTTAGTTTAAAAAACATATTGAATTATTCATATCAAACTTACCCAGGACAACCGATGCCTGGACTAAATTATAATTTGCAATTATCATGGAAATTAAAATAATATACCGTGTATTTATTTTGGCAATAAGTGCATTTGCCTTTTTATTATTAGACTCTTGTCAAAAGGAAACGAACGACCCTTTGCCAGAACCGGTACCGGAGATTGGCTTTTTTGCCCTTTGTGAAGGGAATTTTAATTGGGGGAATGCTTCCGTAACAAGCTACGACGAAGTTAGTGGGGAACTCAATAATAGTTTCTTTGAAAATGTAAATGGCTTTTCATTAGGTGATGTTGCACAATCGATCTACGAAACAGGTGATAAATATTTTATCGTAGTAAATAACTCTTCTAAGATCGAAGTTGTTGATAAATCTGATTTTTCATCTCTTTACACTATTACTGACCTCGGTTCTCCACGCTATTTTCAGGCAATCAATGATTCGATAGCTTATGTGTCCGATCTGTGGAACAATGCTATACATATTATTAATTATAAAACGGGAAGTCAACTTGGAGATATAGCCGTAAATGGTTGGTCGGAGCAAATGGCAATAGTTGAAGACAGCGTTTATGTTTGTTTGTACGCAACCAATTCAATTGGAATAATTAACAGCTTGAATCACGAGCTCATCGATGAAATCGAATTGAATTTACCTCCTGTTTCAATACGAATTGATAAGCATGGAATATTATGGGTATTGGCAAGTGAATATGGTGGAGCCTCTGCATTATACAGAATAAATCCGCAAACGCGTGAAATTGAATTGGATTGGGAATTTACTGAAACGACCCTTCTTTTTATTGATCTTCCTATTGATGGGGATCATTTATATATGGCTTATTCAAGTGGATTGATAACTAAGATTTCATTAACACAAAGTCCACTGGTAACAAATTTATTTAGTAAAGATACAGATGGAATGTATGGGTTTAATGTTAATCAGGATGGTGATCTATTCATTTTAGAGGCCCATGATTTTGTGCAAAACGGAACGATCACTAAATATAATGAACAAGGAGAAATTCAATTTTCCATAGAATCAGGAATCAACCCTAATAGTATCATCTTCCGCTAGTACTTATTAATCTCGAATCTTTTTTATTTCGCTATTGAGACTCTCTGGTTAATGGTAGAAAAGAGGTTTCGACACTTCGACAAAAGCTCGGTGTAAACTTGCTCAACCTGACATTAGATGTTAAGAAGCACACCGTCTAACTTTGCGATTCGATTTACCGAATTTGCGTTTTGTTTTACCTTTTCTCAGTGAACTCAGTGCCTACTCTGCGTCTTAGTGGTTAAGAAATCGAATCAATTATCAACCTCAATACTATCATCTTCCGCTAATTCTTTTATGCAACTGATAACTTCTTCAAATACGATCGGTTTAGAAAAATACTGATCAAAGCCCATTTGTACATATTTAGCCTTATCACCAGGTAGTGCGTAGGCAGTAATAGCTATAAACTTCGATTTATTATATTTCGGATCTGCCTTGAAATGGGCCAATAACTGCTTCCCATCCTTGCTTCCCTTTCCTAAGTTAATATCAAGAATACATATATTATAAACATTGGATTGACCAAAGGCCAGGCATTCATCTGCATTTTGTGCTACATCCACTTCAAAGTCCTTTTCAAGTAGTTTACGCAATAAAATTGCGCTTATAGCTTCATCTTCTACAATAAGTATTGACTTCATTTATGAGTTATTTGGAGTTTTGGCTTTTGTAAAGGTAGCAATAAAGTAAATTTAGTCCCTCTATTCTTTTTGCTATTTACTTTTATTTCACCATTTATTCTATCTATATATCGCTTTACAATAGCTAAACCTAAACCCGAACCTTCAAAACTCCGGCTTATACCGGTGCTTTCCTGCTCAAAGGCATCGAATATTTTGCTGATAAATTCTTGCGCTATTCCAATTCCAGTATCTTTTACAATTAATATTGCGTGTGTATCATTCTTATCGGTTATTACTTCAACACTACCATCCATGGTAAATTTAATAGCGTTCCCTACTAAGTTATTAAAAACTTGATAAAATAAATGCTCATTTAGTGGAGCAAATACTTCATCACAGCAAGGATTAAATTTAATATCCAGCCCTTTTTGTTTTGCCAATATTTTAAAGGGATCAATATTATTTAGTATGAAGTTATTAAGTTCAATTGGTTTTAAGTCTTCATCTCCCTTTGACGCATCTAATCGGGAAACACTTAGTATATTATTGATCGTATCAAGTAAACGAAGTCCGCTATTTCGTTGGAGTTCTAAATAATAATTTATTTCTGCGTTTAAACCTTCCTTTTGAAGAAGTTGAGTAACACCCAATATTCCGTTTAGCGGTGTGCGTACCTCATGACTCATATTAGCAAGGAAGTTTGATTTCAACAACATCATTTCTTCTGCCCGATCTTTGGCATTTTTCAATTCTTCTTCTTGTTCTTTTTGCCTGCTTACGTCAATTAAGACCCCCGATATCACTATAGGAATTTTATTCTTATCCTCTAAAATTGAGGCTTTAACTTGTAACCACTTTTCAATACCCCCAATCAGTTTTACTTTTACTGTAAAATCAAAATCACTGTTATGTGAATAATGATAATTTATCGATTCTACTACCTTTTTATGTTCTTCTTCATCCATTACCGTTTTCATGTAATGGCTAAAATCCTCAAGGTTATTTTCACCTTCATAGGATATGAGATTCTTTAAACGAGTGGATAAATAAAGGTCTGTATTCTTAAATGAATACTCCCATACTCCCTCTAAGGCATTATCTGTAATTCTTTTTAAGCGTTTTTCGTTCTCTTTTAAAGCGATTTGAGTGTAAATATTTTTTGAAATATTTTTTATAAAAATGGAAATTCCAAATACTTCATTATTTAAAAAGATAGGCCTGAAACGCGAATCGAGGTATTCCATTTTATTATTTACCGGCACCCTGAAAATATAATGGTAATTATCACCTGCTAATGCATTTTTAAAAGCAACTTGAATTTTGCTGTAATTCGCCTTCGACATGTATTTTAATATGCTCTCACCAATTTTCGGCTCTGTATTAAAACGATCTCGTACAAACTTTCTAGCCACTTCGTTGATTGTAACATATTCGAAATCCCGATTAACACTTATTATCTGTTCATCTGTATTATTTAGAATAGATTCGAACTCTGAATTCTGTTGTTCTATTTGATTTCGGTGATGAATACGTTCACTTACATCTCTTGTTATTCCTAAGATTCCTTTCAAATTACCTTTATCAAATACAGGATAGGCTATGGACTCACCATACATAACAGACCCGTCTTTTTTTAGATATTCCCCTAAGAATTCCAAGGGTTTTTCTTTTGAGTAATTTAAGTACTCTTTATTTACGATTATTGAATTGATCTTTTTTGCAGAATCCAATGTCATCGCTTTTTCGAGACTCATATTTTTATACTCCTCTGGAGTAAATCCTCGTTGTCTATATATGGATGCACTAACAAAATCTAATTCACTGTCCTCATTATGAGTCCAGATAACATCATTTAAATTATCGGTAATGAATTTATATGTTTCTCTGCTCTTTTGAAGTTTCTTAAGTATAGATGAGATCTCTGTTATATTTCTTCCTACGATCAAGTATGCTTCTACATTTGATTTTTCTCTTAACACGGTAGCGCTAAAATCTACATGAACATTATTTGAGGATACATACTTTCTGGTCTCACCCATATCCTTTGCCTCATCCAGCATTTCATGAGCAATTTGCTTTAGTTCATCAGGAATTACATCATTCCAGTTTTCTCCAACATTTATTTCTTTTTTGAATAAGGCATTAAGGTATTTTTTCAGCGAGGGATTTATATATTCAATAATATGATCAGCACTTAATAAGGCAATAAAATCACTCGAAAAGGCCATTACCGATTCCAACTTCCTTTCTTTTGTTAAAAACTCACTCTCCTTATTTTTAACATTATCTTTTAGCTCCTGGTTTGCTTCTTGAAGGTTTGTCACCATCGTTTGCATATCCAGTTTTAAAAAATTTATGGATTGATAAATAGCCGTTAAATTGCTATTTTCTACATCATCCTCAAATGAAAAGGGTTCGTAAGATTTATCAGAACTGATCGATTGTATTTTTTCACTGATATCCTGGATAGTTATGGTCAGGTCTTTCTTTAATTGCTTATTTTCCTTTTCTAATCTTTCAATTTTCTCCCCATCTGATTCGATTTTTGTAGGCGGCTTCTGTTCTTCAAATGATTTTTCCTTCTCTAATAAACCGAGCGTATGCTCTGCTGCATCTTCGAAGGTTGAATGACTGGAATTAACTACATTTTTCCTAAGGAAATTAACAGTTTTAATATATAACCTTATCAGGTTGTCATCAGAAATAATGCAAACATGAAAACAAGATTTATTTTTTATACGCGCTTCAAAATTAGTTTGCAATAACCTTCCTGCTGTGGGTTGGTATCTACTAACTCCTGTAGAATCATTTATATAATAAAATGAAATATTTTTTTTCTCTTTTAGAAACGACTCTTCAATGTATTCAACTGCTGCAGTCATTTGCTTAGCAAAATCAATATTGATAATACCTTTTGATACTATATAGATCACACGATCGCTCAAAAAGGATATAGTAAACGAGAAAACACCTTTTGAATCCGAATATTTTAATTTTTCCTTTTCTAAAAAAGGAAAATCAATTGTTTGATCAATGTTTAACTTCATTTACTTACTAGGGAAAATAGTATGAGTATTCATATAGTTGTTAGTCTGGTTTGCGAAAGATAAGTAATTCAATTCTTTTGAATTACACCAATTAAGCGAATTCAAGATAACAATTTACGTCAAAGTATATTGGTCATTTGTTTTTTTAATAACTATTTATTTTATCGATATTTGATTAATAATGCTACTCACCTTATGTATTCTTTTTTTCGTTTCATTTTAATATTTTTTTTAATTAGCTCTGTTCAAAGTGTTTCTTCACAGGAAACATTATTCGTACATGGTATTATTACTAATAATAAAAAGATTAATAACAAAATTGATGAAGCGGAAATTATAGTATATATTGATGATCAGTTGTTTATGTCTGTTAAAACAAATAATAGGGGGTATTATAGTCTAGAATTACCTTATGATAATTTGTATAAAATTGTATTTGCAAAAATTCCTTTTGTTTCGAAATTCCTCTTGGTAGATCTTAATAATATTCCAGCGTATTATACCGACTATGAAATGAATACAGATATAGAGTTATTTGAAAGAATAAATGGCCTTGATTATTCTATTCTGGATAATCCTATCGGAAAATTCAAATTTTTTCCTTCAAAAGAAAGCTTAAGTTATGATAGAGAATACGCACTAGAAATGCAACAGAAAATAGTTGACTTAATGCAAGAGCATAGAGAAAAAATGGATAAAGAACTTCAGGAATTAAACAATAATTAATGTTTTATAATCTAGTGTTTTATAACTAATAGTATAAATTGGCGTTTAAGTACTTAACTATTGAATATTTTTAGATATTTGTAATAGACTGATGTTGTTTAAATATATGCGTAATCTCTTAAGAGTAAGTACAATATTTCTTTTTTTTCTGGGAAGCTATTCTGGCTTTAGTCAGGATGATGTGTATATTTTTGGTGTTGTTCGTGAAGCAGAATTTCGTAAAAAAGTTTCTGGAGTAGAAATCACTGTATATAAGGACGGTAATAAATACAATACAGTTAATACCAATTCCAGTGGGAAATATGAGTTAATTCTCAACTTTGAACATAACTATAAGGTAGTATATAGTTATCCCGGTCTTGTTTCTAAATTCCTGACATTTAATCTAAAGGATATACCGGATGTTAGTAAAGAAGGAGGAAGTGAAATAAGTATTGATATGGAATTATTTAAGGAAATTGAAGGGCTCGACGTTTCAATTCTTGATAATCCAATCGGAAAATTCGAATACAACCCTTCTACAATGGAGGTTAATTATAATAAGGAGTATACTAGTCAGATGAAGGCCCAATTGGCTGCATTGATGAGGGAATACGATCGTAAATCGAAGGAGGAAGCCGATCGAAGGGAGAAAATGGAACAAGACTTCAAAAACTTGGTCCAAAAAGGAGATGATGCAGTTCGGAATAAAAAATACAGCGATGGAGTAGATTTCTATGCCGATGCGTTGGTGTTAAAACCAGATGATGAAAATGTAAAGGAGAAAAAGAGAAATGCAGAATTAGAAGTAGCAGAATTACTTGCACTTAAAGGGAAAGAGGATAAATACAATACATTCATCAACACTGGAGATAAGTATTTTGCAGATCAGGAATGGGAAAATGCATTGAGCTCCTTTGAATCAGCTGCAGAGATATTCCCTACAGAGTCTTATCCAAAAACACGTATAACAGCGATCAACCAAAAATTGGATGATATTCGTAATAATGCAGAAAAGGAAGCGACGGTTGCTAAATTGATAAAAGAAGGTGACGCCCTAGTGGCTAAGGATGAATTTGATAGTGGAATTGCTAAATATAATGATTGTTTAGCCTTGATAGCCGGACACAAATTAACGTTGGAGCAGATTAAAATAGCGAATGAAAAGAAAAAAGTTTGGATGCTGGCCCAAGAGAAGGATCAAAATTATGCAAACCTTATTGCTGATGCCGATACTGAGTTCGATGCTAATAAATTTCGTGAATCGATCACTATTTACAAGGAGGCATTAAAATTAAAATCAAACGAAAGTTACCCGAAAGAGCAAATTAATAAAGCGGAAGGAGTAATAGCTAAAGCTGGTGCTGAAAGAGAGAAAAGAAATGAATTTAATAAGCTTGTATCAGCAGGAGATGGAAAGGTGAATGCTAAGGCTTATGAAGATGGAATTAATAAGTATAATGAGGCGCTTGTTTTGTACCCAGATGATGATGAGGTGCTTAATAAAATAAAATTAGCGGAAGCTTCTTTAGCTTCTGTATTGGCTGCAGGAGAAATTGATAAACGATATCTGGCTGCTATAGCTGCAGGAGATAAATCCTTGGGTAATAAAGAGTATGATGCAGCAAAATCATCCTACAATCAAGCCTTAGCAATTAAGGAGAATTCAGATTATCCACAACGTAAACTGGATGAGATAGAAGGCATTCTTTCTGGACTTGCGGCATCAGAGCTTGCCATGGCAAAAAGAGAGAGACAACAACAGTTTGATAAGTTGGTAAGAGAAGGAGATGAGAATGCCATTAATGCAGCTTATAATGATGCTATAACCAGCTATGAAGAAGCTTTGATAATAATTGAAGGTGATGCTGTTGTCTTAGAAAAAATTGAAAATGCAAAGCGTAAAAGACAGGCATTGTCTGCTTCTGAAGAATTGGATGAACAATTTGCTGAGCTTATTTCCAGAGCAGATAGGGAGTTTGACACCGAGTCATATGAAAGTGCTAAAAACACCTATAAAGCTGCATTGGAAATTAGAACGGATAGCTATCCTAAAAAAAGAATAGCTGAGATAGACCTTCTTTTATTGGAATTAGCGAGCAGAATGGATGATGAGAAAAAAATGGATGCGTTTTTAGCATTGGAAAAAGAAGGAGATGGATTGGTTAGTGAGGAAGACTATTTAGGAGGGATCTCTTCTTATGAATCTGCATTAGCCATGATTCCTGATGAAAAAAGAGTGATAGATAAGAAAACGAAGGCTGAAAAAAAATTAGCTGAGCTAAGTGCAAGCACGGCTATTGATGAACAGTATGCTGGCTACATCTCTAAAGCAGATGCTGCATTTTCTGAGAGAAGCTATAGGGCTTCACGGAAATTGTATCAAAAGGCGTTTACTACCAAAGCAGATGATTATCCTAAAAACAAAATAAAGGAGATCGATCGATTGATCTTATCGAACGAACGAAAAGCAGCAGAGGAAGAGGCAGCAAAATTAGCCGGGGGAAATACAAATCATGAATGGAATGATAATTCTTCAGATGTTGATCGATATATTGAAGAGGCAGAACAAAATAGAAAGAATTCTCAGAATGATAAGTACGCTGAATTGTTAGCTTATAAAATGTCTGTTAAGACAACAAATCAAGAGTATAATCAAAAGGGTGAAACGCTCAGAAATAATAACTATTCTAAAATTGTTGCAGAGCGTCAAGGAACAGAGAGCAATTTAGATAAAGGAGATAGGCTTAATAAAAGTAACCTTAATAAATCAAACGATGATATACAATCCTATGAGAATTGGATGAAGCAAAGGTCAAATGAGCAAGAGCAAGCTAGTAAAGATTATTATGCTGAGGTAGTTGATCAACGAAACGAATACAATAGAGTGTATAGCGCAAAAAGTGAGGTATATATGCAGTATTCAAGAGAGGTGCAAGCAGAAAAGGAAGCGCAACAGAATGAAGTCTATACGAAAAGTCAGGAACACCAGAGAAAAATTAAGGATAATTATTATCAGAGTCGGGAGTTAGCCGCCGAGCAATTCCGAATCTTTTCAGGTGATAATTCTTCTTATGAGGATAATCTAAAAGATGTAGCTTATGAAAAGGAAGATAAAGTACTAAATGAGAAAAAGTACAAGCGAAAACAAGATTCTCAAATACAAAATGGAATTATTGAATCGAAAGGTATTGAGGATTCAATGAATAAAATGGGAGAAGATGATAGTAGAGAGACTCAAGAAGCCTATGATAAATTATCTAGTGAAAACGAAATGCGCGAATTGGAAGCTGATCGTTGGAAGAATAACGCTGATTTAAAACGCGAACAGGCAAATGATGAGGTTAGAGGAGGGGATTATTCTGGTGAAAAAAGCTATGATAATTACTCTTCGGGAACAAAGGCAAATCAATATCAGCAAGGTGTTACTGAAGAAACTTACACCGAAGGGAATAATCAAATTGTAAAAAGAGTTATTGTAAGAGGAAATAAAGTTGACGAATATAAAATGGTCGTCACAAAAAGTGGGACCTATTACTTTTTGAATGGGACGAGTATAACTAAGAATACCTGGACCAGAGAAACATCAAAAAAGAATCCTGATCTGGATTGAAGAAGTCAGAAATCAGAAATCAGAAATTTAGTGTTTGTACTTCCCTGATTATGGTAAACCGTTTTTATTATTAAACAATTAGGTGTATTTGTAAATATCGTTCTCCCTACGGCAGGACTCTGAAGGAGTCCAATTATTTTTGCCCGGGATGAAATTCCAGGTTAAGAAATAGAAACATGGCGAGAGCGGCGAAGAGTATTGTTTTCTGTTGGTAATCGTTTTTTCGAGCCGCAACGAAGAGAGAGTAGGAATGAAATGAAGGGGAAGCTCGGAGTTGGATGTCAGAAGTTAGAAATCAGAAATTTAGTGTTTGTACTTCCCTGAATAGTGTTGACCGTTTTTATTATTAAACAATTAGGTGTATTTATAAATATCGTTCTCCCTACGGCAGGACTCTGAAGGACTCCAATTATTTTTGCCCGGGATGAAATTCCGGGTTAAGAAATAGAAACATGACGAGAGCGGCGAAGAGTATTGTTTCCTGTTAGTAATTGTTTTTTCGAGCCGCAACGAAGAGGGAGGAGGAATGAAATGAATGGGAAGCTCGGAGTCGGAAGTCAGAAGTCAGAAGTTTAGTGTTTACACATTTTACAAAATAGTGTCATTTTCAATTGCTTTTCCTAGCGAACTCAGTACAATTTCTTTGAGTCATTGTGGTCAAATAGTAAAACGGTTTACCATGATTAGGGATGGTCATCTAACTACCATCTCCCAACTTCACACCCCGCAAAAAATCTTCAACCTTCATACGTTTTTTACCTTCTAGTTGAAGTTCTGTTATCTTCAATGCACCATCTAATGTGTAGGCGATGAGTTGATTATTAACCACGCTTATTTTACCAGTTTCACCTATCGCATTAATTCTTTCTACCTCGAATACTTTGAGTGTCTTTTCTTCCCCATTTTGTAGCTTAATACGGGTGTAGGCTGCAGGGTAGGGACTTAAGCCCCTAATGAAATTATAGACTTCATTCGTTGATAAGGTGAAATCAATTTTACAATCTTCTTTAAATAATTTAGGTGCCTCTTTTAAGGGAGAATTAGTTGATAATAACTTCTCTTGAGGAATGGGTGCTAGATCATTTTTAATCAGTTTTTCAACGGTTTCAACGACAAGCTCAGCACCCACTATCATAAGTTTGTCATGCAAGCTTCCAGCAGTATCTCCTTCATCAATTTTAACTTCTTCTTGAAGAAGGATATTTCCTGTATCAATGGCATGTTGTAAGAAAAAAGTACTGACTCCGCTTTTTGTTTCTCCATTTATTATTGCCCAATTAATTGGTGCAGCCCCGCGGTAGTTTGGTAATAAAGAGGCATGTAAATTAAAAGTTCCTTCTAATGGCATTTTCCAAACAACTTCCGGAAGCATTCTAAACGCTACAACTATCTGAAGATCGGCTTTTAATTGTTTTAATTCACTTAAAAAACCATCATCCTTCAGGTTTGTTGGTTGTAAAACAGGAATCCCTTGTGATTCGGCATAGATTTTAACTGGAGACATCCGGATTTTCCGACCTCTTCCTGCTGGTTTATCTGCCACAGTGATCACCCCAACAATTAAAAAATCATTCTCGATTAACTTTTTTAATGGGGCTACAGCAAAATCGGGTGTGCCCATATAAACGATACGTAAACTTTCTTTATTCATTCTAAATTGAAATCATGTAAAAGTAAGGAGATTTAGGGCAATTAATCTTTAAAAAGACAAAGGAATTATATTTTGCAGATCATTTTACGACCTCACCGCATTTCCAACAATAGTTATCATCTTCACCATGTAGATCAGTCAGGCATCTGCTACATTTTTTTGTAGAGAGAGTGTCTTTATTAGTTTTATTTTTTGATTTTTTTGATTTTTTCATCATTCCTGAACCGATGATTCCTGTGGGTACAGCAATTATAGAATAACCGATTAGCATTAACATAGAGGCGAAAAACTGGCCTAAACTAGTTTGAGGTGATATGTCTCCAAAGCCAACTGTAGTAACAGTTACTATCGCCCAATATATGCTTCTTGGTATGCTCGTAAAGCCGTTTTCATAGCCTTCGATAATATACATAAGTGAACCGATGATCATTACAACGGTGAGTACCGATAATAGGAAAGCAATGATCTTACCTCTATTTGCAATTAAAGATTTTACTAGAAAATCTGATCCTTTAACATAATGTCCAAGTTTAAAGATTCTAAAGATTCTAATTAATCTAAATACCCTAAGCATTAATAATGTTTCTCCTCCCGGAATGAAAAATGCTAGATAAGTGGGGATGGTCGAAAAAAGATCAATTATCCCATAAAATGAGGTAATATATTTAAGGGGTTTTTTAGCAGCGTAAATTCTTGCGAAATATTCTAAAGTAAACAAGAAAGTAAAGAACCACTCTAATGAGATTAGCGAAGGTCCAAAACGTTGATGTATATCCTTAACACTATCAAGCATAACTACCGTTACGCTTCCAAAAATCGCGAAGATCAATATGATATCAAATAATCTTCCTGCGGGAGTATCAATGCCAAAAATGATCTGACGTAATTTTAATTTAATTGACATGTCACGAATATAGTATAGAAAAAGAGCAAAAAAAAACCCGCCAGAGGCGGGTGGATTTTTAGTTCAAACTCAACAATACATCCTTAATGTATTTTGAGGAATGAGCTTCTAGTGATCGTGAGTAAGATAAAATGAATTTAATACTTTGATTACTAGGGCTATGAAGCTGAGTTTTTTCAGGGCTCACTTCCATATTTAAATGATTTTTTGTTGATAATAAATGAGTAGAGTTCTTCATAGGCAGAAAATGATTTTTGTGGATTCATACCTACGAAACGAAACGAACTACTAATTATTGTAGCTAAGACACATTTAAATTTAAGTTCTTCTCAGTGATGAGTTTCCTTAAGTTGATCAATGCATAGCGCATTCTTCCTAAACTAGTATTTATACTCACTCCCGTTTCTTCAGAAATTTCCTTAAAACTTAAGTCCATATAAATTCTCATTTTTAATACTTCCTTTTGTTCATCAGGAAGTTCATCAACCAGTTCTTTAACGGAACCCAGTATATGATCATTGACCAGAATTTCTTCAATATTCAGACTTTCTTCAGGAATATTACTCATCAGATCGAACTCATCTCTATTATAGACCTCCTTACGTTTTTTCAGTTTTCTGAAATGATCGATGGCTAAATTGTGCGCAATTCGTTTAACCCATGGGAGGAACTTCCCTTCATGGTTGTATTTACCTAACTTTAAAGTATTAACAACTTTAATAAATGTTTCTTGGAATAGATCTTCAGCCAAGTCTCTATTTTTTACCATTATAAGGAGCTGTGAAAAGACTCGATCTTTGTATTTTAATAATAATACTTCAAATGAGTTTTCATCTCCTTCGAGATAATTACTAATTAAAACTTGATCAGAAACGTTGATTTTTTTCATAACAAAACATATTACACAATCCAATAAAAGAAATTGTTTTTTTAGTGTAAATGTTTGCTATAGGCGAGATATTTTAGTAAAATGAGTTTATTAAATGTAAAAGATCGGGGTCCTTATTCCGTTTCCTTTAGACCAAATTAAGATTATTTATTCTTATAAAACAAATTTATCTATACTTTTAGTCCCTTTATTCAATGAAAGCTAAATAAGAGTGAATAGCAAAGAAAGTCCAGGAGTAAGGAAAAACATTAGCATTAAAGGGGCCCGTGTCCATAATTTAAAAAATATTGATCTTGAATTACCAAGAAATAAATTTATTGTTTTTACTGGTGTTAGCGGATCAGGGAAATCATCACTCGCTTTTGACACCTTGTATGCAGAAGGTCAACGGAGGTATGTAGAGAGTTTATCTTCCTATGCTCGGCAGTTTTTAGGTAAGTTGGAAAAGCCTGACGTAGACCATATCAAAGGTATTTCACCGGCAGTGGCCATCGAACAAAAAGTTATTTCTCGAAATTCTCGTTCTACTGTAGG